>JAJYAB010000343.1 GCA_021779775.1 Actinomycetes bacterium | reverse complement strand
CCCGACGCCACGACGAACACCACCGTTCGGGCATGTAGGGCGTAGGAGCCCCCGCCCTTCCACGGGAGGGGCTCGACCCAGCGACGTGCACTGAACCGTCCGATCACCCCATCGGACGAGATGACCTGGGCATGCGATGGGATCGTGCTGGCAGCTGAGCGCAGTGTGGCGGCCTGGTGGGCAGACACCCGGATCCAGCTCCGCTCGTGGCGGGGCAGCATCGTGGCGCAGAGCCCGAGCACTTGGGCCAGGATACCTGCTCCTACCAGCCACGTCGCGGCGCGGTGCCACCCCCTGTTCGTCCGTGACGGGTGGCCGGCCAGCATCACCAGCGTCAGCACGGTGCCGACGATGCCGACGGTGCCGACGGTGCCGACGATGCCGACGGCATAGGCTGCCAGGGCCTGGAATCCCGATTGTAAGAAGACCGTCGGTCCGATGAGCGTGGCGCTGAGGAGCACCATGGCCCCCACGGCGAACGTCCACGGATTGGCGAGCCCGAGGAATCCGGTGGGGATCACGTTCAGATAGAGCAGCCCGCGCTTGCCCCAGATCACCGCCAACCACCGAGCAGGGTGGACCACCATGCCCTGGGTGATGCGGCCCAGCGTGACGGGCCCGGTCGGTCCTGACGATCCATAGGCGATGGCGACGTAGCCGGCGAGGTTGTCGCCGTTGGCCATTCCGAAAGCGTGGACGACGGCGAGCCAAGCGGAAGCGGCCGTCATGGCGACCAAGCCCCAGCGCCGGATGCCCTTGCCGGCCAGCAGCACCGACAGGCCCAGTGCCAGCACGTACAGGGCACCGAAGTCCCCGGAGCACAGGACGAGTGAGCACCACAGCAGTGCCGCTCGCGGCCGGTGCGTCCAGAAGGCGCGGCCGGCAAGGACGAGGAACAGCGTGGCGAAGGTCTCCATGTGGAAGTCGAACGAGTCCGCTTGCCACAGCCAGGGGTTCGCCACGACCGCGGTCATGGCGACGATGGCGGTCGACACGGCCAGCCGATCCACCGTTGCCGGCCCCTCCTCGTCGTGTGCCTGGCGCTCGAGGATGTCCAGGACCCAGCGGATGGCTACCAGGCCGGCGGCCACGCTGACCACATCCTGCAGGACGAGCAGCGTCAGGCCATCAGGCCATGCGGCATACACGGCGGCGATCGGCCACATGAGGAGCGTGAAGTGGTCGTCCAGGAACCGGTAGCCGTCGACGGAGGACCACGGGTCGAGGTGGCCGTGAGCGATCAGGAAAGCACCCTGGGTTGTAGATCGAGAAGTCGAGGCCCAGGGCGAAGCGATGCCACTGGAACCAGCTCCACGTGACCAGGGCCAGCACCTCGAGGGCACTCAGGGAGAGCGCGACCGTCCAGAGCTTCCGCAGGGCCTGCGGCCGGCCAAGCTGAGCTGGGGTCGCCGGCACCGGCATACGGTATCCGCCGCTGGCGCGCCTGCCGGCTGTGCACGGGGGCCAGCCCTGTTCCTGGTGCTCCTGGCAACCTCAGCCAATTTGACACAGCAGTGTTCCATTGTCCCAGACTGTGGTGCCTGTGGTTGTCCCAGACTGTGGTGTGCTGACGCTTCGGCAGCACCAGGCCACGTGACGAGGGGAGGGTCATGACGACGGTTGATCTTGGTTTCGATCCAGATGCGCTGCGCCAGAAGTACCGCGAGGAGCGTGACAAGCGGCTGCGTTCGGACGCCAATGACCAGTATGTCGAGGTGACCGGTGAGTTCGCCCACTACGTCGAGGATCCGTATGTGGCGCCGGTCGTGCGCGATCCGCTCACCGACGATGTCGAGGTCGTGGTCATCGGCGGCGGCTTCGGCGGCTTGCTGGCCGCTGCCCGGCTTCGCGAGGCCGGTGTCAGTGACATCCGGGTCATCGAGAAGGGTGGTGATTTCGGGGGAACATGGTACTGGAACCGGTACCCGGGCGCGCAATGCGATGTCGAGTCCTACGTCTACCTGCCGCTGCTGGAGGAGCTGGGGTATATCCCGGCGGAGAAGTACTCGCACGCGCCGGAGATCCTCGCCCACAGCCAGGCGATCGGGCGTCGCTATGGTCTCTACGACAACGCGTGCTTTCAGACCGAGGTGACCGAGCTGCGCTGGGACGACAACGCGGCGCGCTGGATCGTCTCGACGAACCGCGACGACCGGATGCGCGCCAGGTTCGTATGCATGGCAGGCGGCCCGTTGCACCGGCCGAAGCTGCCGGGGATCCCAGGGCTGACGAGCTTCGAGGGTCACTCGTTCCACACCAGTAGGTGGGACTACGGCTACACCGGCGGCAACAGCGACGGGAATCTGACGGGGTTGCACGGCAAGCGGGTGGGGATCATCGGCACCGGTGCCACCGCGGTGCAGTGCGTGCCGCATCTTGGCGCGGCTGCCGAGCACCTCTATGTCTTCCAGCGCACGCCCTCCTCGATCGACGTGCGGGCAAACCGCCCGACCGATCCGCAGTGGGCAGCCAGCCTCGAAGCCGGCTGGCAGAAGCGCCGCATGGAGAATTTCAATAATCTGGTGTCGGGTGTGCCTGAAGCCGAGGACCTCGTCAACGATGGCTGGACGGACATCATCGGCAAGCTGGTGGCGATGGTCGGGCGCCAGGATGCCGATCTGAGCATGGGGGGCATCACGCGCGCCGTGGAGCTCGCCGACTTCGAGAAGATGGAGCAGGTGCGGTCGCGGGTCGACGACATCGTCGTCGACCCGGTCACTGCTGAGGCGTTGAAGCCATGGTACCGGCAGTTCTGTAAGCGGCCGTGCTTCCACGACGAGTACCTCCAGACGTTCAACCGTCCGAACGTGACCCTGGTGGACACCCAGGGTCGGGGGGTTGATCGCGTCACGGAGCACGGCGTCGTGGTCGGTGATCGTGAGTTCAAGATCGACTGCCTGATCTATGCCACCGGCTTCGAGGTGGGGACCGACTTCA
>JAJYAB010000342.1 GCA_021779775.1 Actinomycetes bacterium | reverse complement strand
GCCCGAAACGTGGGGCGAATTCGGTCCATCTCCCGACGCGGCCAGAGGGTCCACAGCCCAGCTAAGAGGCCGGGGGCAAGGCAGACGAGCGAGGCGTAGAACAGCCACGGCGGGACTGGAGACACCGAAGTCGCGAACGTGGCGACGTTGTTGACTACAAGGCCAAGCAGGACGCCGGTGCCAGCTAGGACGGTGGTGGCCTTGCGGTCGAGCGAGTCGAGCTCGTCGGTCTGGAGCTGGAGACGTGACTGCACTAGGTCGTTGAGAAGACGCAGCTGCTCTGGACCGGGGGACGGCGTCGACACCCGTCCACTGTAGACCGCCCAACGGCGACGAGTCTGCCGGCGGCAAGCCCTTCCCCTGCCAGAATGAAGCCCGCTCTTGGCGCGCGTAGCGCCGCCCGAAATGGGGTCCTTCCGGACCATAGCCGGGGCGAGGGTGCGGAAATGCAATCGGAAGGGCCGGCGGGACGTCGCGGACAGAGCGCGGTTCAGGGGAGTGCCCGTGCTGCTTCAGGGGCCGTAAGTCAGGCCGAGGTCCGTGCCGACCACGTGGGAAGCGGCTCCCATGGCGTCCCATGCCGCTAGGAACTTCTGGTGGTAGCTCGCGGCCTCCCCGAAGGTGGTGCACTGCGGAACATCGTAGGAAAGCGTCATCGCCGTCGATAGACGCTGGAGCAGGATTCGTAAGTCGGCCTGAGTGTCAGGTGGATACGTTCCGCTCCGCAGGTTGGTCTCATACCGACTCAGCGCGGCGTAGACCGCCTTGTAGTATGTCTTGAACTGCCCGAGAGACGTGATGGCGTCGCCGTAGTGCCACGCCTTCTGCACGGCGTTCTGCATGGCGGTATCGATCTTGGCGAAGCGAGCCGCCGCTGCGCCCCAGTCCACGGTCGGCGTCGGTGTAGCCGTCGGCGCAGCTGTCGTCGCCGGGGTGCGCGCTTGAGGCGGCCCGCCTCCTGCTGACGTGCACGCTGTCACGATTAGCAGAGCCAGCGGAATCGCCAGCCTCCTCATTGAGGGCCTCCCTCTGCCCAACGCGGGACAGTTCATTTCAGGCGCCCGGCCCTACTGGGTCACCGTGAGCGTGCCGCTCGCCAACACGTTCCCGCCGACGTCCGTTATCTCGTACTTGTACGTCCCGGCCAGAAGCAGCGGCGACAACGTGGAGCCGTACAGCTCGCCGCTTCCCTTGGAGAGCGGCAGCGCCTGATTCGTGATCATGGTGCTGTCGTAATAGACGCGGTAGTTGGCGTCACCGGACCCGATCGACCGGGTCAGGTGCGCGACCAGCACGGGCGACTGGCCGACGGTAGCCGTGGTCGTGGCGCCAGCGACGGCGAACGTGGACGTGTCGAACGACGATCCGAACCATATCTGGCCGGCGTCGGGGATACTGCCCGCCGTGCCGCCTGGGGACGTCAACTGCGCGAACAGCCCCAGCTGCCAGGCGCCGACGAGGGCAATCAGCGCCAAGGCGACGATGATGCCCCACACGATGCTGCGGGCCGTCGTTCGGGTGGGTTCTGGGGCTGGCAACGTCTCGGCCACGCCCGATTGACCCCACTCGGTCGCGGCGTACTTCTCCGAGTGGGACGTCGGCTGTGCAGCGGTCGAAGGAGCGAGTGGCGTCCCGCATTTCGCGCAGAACCGCGCGCCGTCGTGCGGCGCGCCGCACTGTGGGCAGAACCCGGCCATTCCAACCCTCCCCCCCCTCAGGGACGCGAATCGATACTACCGCGACACAGTCGTCAATGGAGGCTGATCGTGTGGCATCGATGGGCGTCCCTCGGAGGCGGGAGGAAGGGGTCGCACAGGCTTCGCGTCCTCGACGGCGTCAAAGGTGCTGGCTCAGGTCCGATTCATCCTCAACTAGCGCCAGGTCGCACGAGGCGTGCGAGCTCGCGCAGAAGGCCCCACCTCCCAGGCCGGGATCCGCAACACGTTCCCGGTGCGACCGCGGCATCACGGCCGGTCAGCTGACGGCTACACGCGCCGGCCGGCCTGGACCGCTGCCAGCGCGAAGGCACCGCCCGGTACGAGCCAGAACCCGAGCGTGGACAGGCCCAGGACGACCAGCACGACGAGCAGCGCCGTGACGGCGACGAGCACGCGCCAAGCATCGGCGCCGTCGGTGCGCACATGGAGCAGGGCGGCGATCATGACCAGCCCGAACAGGACGGCCGTGGCGACGAGGAGCCCCGCCGTCGGCGCCGACAGCCCGGTCTGCAGCAAGCCCAGCTCGGGCCCGCTGGTCGTCACCACGCCATTGGCGGAGACCCTCGACGTCGCCGTGCTGTAGATCGGGCCGCTCACGGCGATCGCGAGCCCCGCCCAGCCGAGGAGCATGGCGGTGATGGCCGCCCCGACCTCGTGCCCTGCGGCATCGTCGGGAAGCGACGGCAGTTCGAGGGTGAGTCCGGCCGCATCGCACGCCGCGAACGCGACCACGGTGGGCAGGAGATACCAGCCACCCTCGAACACCGCGAGCAGGCAGAGTCCCGCGAACACCACATCGCCGACGAGGCGCACGCTGCGGCGGGAGGTCGGGGCGAGGGCCGTGCGATACAGGAGCAGCACCACGGTCCAGATCAACAGGAGCCAGAGCCCGCCGGCCGGCCAGAACTGGGCTTCTAACCACCCGAGAGTGGCCTCCGCCAGGAGCCACGGCAGCCAGGGGAGCAGCCGCTTCGCCATCGTGGGCTCACGATACGCCGCTGGCATTCCTGACCAGAAGGACCTGTTTGCGGACCAGGACCGCGACGGGCCCGCCGAACAGGAGTCCGCCGTCCTCTCGGATCACCCGTATCGGCCCACTAGACTTGGCTGATGACCGTCGGCCCCGGGGACGGTGAAAGTCATGGCGGTCTGTCAGACTCGTCGGCCTGCTCGGGCCGGGCGGCCTCGCCGCGTGAATGAGCGACACCAAGGAGGGACTTGGGGTGGAAGTGGTGA
>JAJYAB010000341.1 GCA_021779775.1 Actinomycetes bacterium | reverse complement strand
CTGGGCATGGTCGACACCGGGTTCGCTGTCGACGAGGCCGACTCGAGCCGGCTCGCCGCCCTCTACACCCCGTTTCCGGGGAGTGGCGTCCTGCGGATGCCGACTGCCCGGTCACGCCGGTCGTTCCGGTTCGATTCGGGAGGCGGGGGGCTCATCGGCACGGCGGGGGACTATCACCGGTTCACCTCCTTCCTCCTCGGCGGCGGCGAGCTCGACGGTGTCCGCCTGCTCAGCCCGCGCACCGTGGCGTACCTGTCGACCAATCACCTGCCGGGCGGGGCCGACCTGCAGCAGGTGGGGTGGTCCGCGTCCTCCGAGACGACCTCCGCCGGCATGGGGTTCGGGCTCGGTGTGGCAGTGCTCCTCGATCCGGCGGCCCAGAAGGTCCTCTCCAGCCGCGGCGAGATCAGCTGGGGAGGCGCGGCGAGCACCGGGTTCTGGGTCGATCCCATGGAATCGGTGTCGGTGGTGTTCATGACCCAGCTCATCCCGTCGAGCAGCTACCGGGTTCGCAGCGAGCTGCGCCAGCTCGTCTACCAGGCGCTGATCGACTGACCGGTGCGGTGTGCCGGTCCCCGGCGGCGCAAGCTCCGCTACGAGAGCCCTACCGGGCTCTCTCGGGAACCCACGGCGCCCACCCGACCCACCACCCGATGGACACGTACATCCAGACCGGCAGGACGTTTGCGCGCGTTCTTCCACAGTCCCGCGCCACTCCGCTGCGAAGGGTGCTTCTGCAGACGTCACGGGTGCTGACGGGCATCCACGGGCTCCTCGCGTTCGCAGAGCATCGAGGGTGGGAAGACCCAGGACTTCCGGCGCGTCAAGCTCTCGCGCCTACACCCGGGCGAGCAGTTTTGCACGGTCGCCTGCCCGGAGCATGAGCGCAACCCTATGGTGTGCTGCTCAGAGCCCGGCGCCTGCTGCCCCGGAGCCGCGCTCCTCGTCCTCGATGACCCTGATCTCGGCGATCCGAGCCACGTGGCGTCCCCCTTCGAACGCCGTGGCGAAGAACACCTCGATCAGCTCGGCTGCAAGCTCGACCGGCACGATCCTCGCACCCAGCGCGAGCACGTTGGCGTCGTTGTGCTGGCGGGCCAGGCGGGTGGTGGTTACATCGTGGCAGAGTGCTGCGCGGGCGCCCCGGACCTTGTTCGCCGACATGGCCTCGCCCTGGCCGCTGCCCCCGACCACGATGCCGAACCGGGCGTGCCCGCCGACGACGGCCCGTGCCGCTGCGGCACACAGCGGCGGATAGTCGACGGGCCGCTCGGACCGTGCGCCGAAGTCGGCCACGTCGTGACCCCGGACGCGCAGTCTCTGGGCGAGATGCTGCTTCAGCCTGAACCCGGCATGATCGGAAGCGACAGCGATGCGCATGTCCCCAGCCAACACGCCCCTTCGGTGGGGGGCAAGCATCGGCGGTGTGATCCGCCTGCGTCCTGGCCAGGGCCTCCGACGTGACCTCGGCGTTCTCGGGCCCTCCGGCCAGGGAATCCTTCTGGTCACCGTGGGGCCCGGTCGTCAGCGGGCGAAGATGATCGCATAGGACAAGATGCCGTCGACATACTGCCGGGTCGCTGCTCCCATGCCGTAGCGTTGCACCGACTGCAGTCCCTGGTAATAGCCGGCCAGCGCCAGATCAGGGCGCCCGCCGGTGCGGACCAGCAGCCAGTGCAGGTAGGCGCCGGCCATCTCGATGTTGTCCGATGCGGAGCTGGGGTCGAGACGCGTGTCGGCGAGCAGGTCGGTGCGGACGAAACGCACGGTGGCCGGTTCGAGCTGGCCGATGCCTATCGCCCCGGTCGACGACACGACGGTGCGCTGCCACCCCGACTCCCACCAGCACATGGCCTGCAGCAGGCCGGTCGGGACCTGATCGACCGCCGCCCAGTGGTCGAACACCGGGCGCAGGGCGAGCCGATCGGGGTGGGCGAGGAGACCGGTCGGCAGCCCACCGCCGGCAGGCGGGCTGGCCGGCGCAGCACCGTCCGGGATCACCGCCGAGGCGAGGGCCATCGACGCGGGGATGATCAGGTGAGCGCCAGCCAGCACCAGGTCGGGGTCCGTGAGCCCGTTGGCAGCGGCCAAAGCGGCGACCGACACGCCGGTCCGGCCGGCGATGGCCGACAAGGTGTCGCCGGGCGCCACCACGAGCGATCCGCTGGCGGCGACCGTCTCGTCGGCGGTAGCCGGCACCACCAGCAGGGTCCCTGCCTCGATGTGGTCCGGGTCGTGCAGGTGGTTGGTGGCGGTCAGTGCAGCCACCGTGGTGTGGTACCGAGCGGCCAGGCCGGTCAAGGTGTCGCCGCGCACCACCCGCACCGAGGCCGCTGTGGCCGGCAGCATCTGCCCGGCCTGCCAGGCGCCGATGCAGGCGAGCACCAGCCCAGCACGGCGCAACAGGCTGGCCCTGTGCCTCATTGTCAACCTCTGTGCCTCATTGCCAACACCTGCCTCATCAGGCACAAGCCTTACCCATCTGACCCCGTAGGACAAGGGCACGTGGGTCAGGGCCCGGTGACGAGCCAGGCACGGACCGCTGCGGCGGCGGTGCCAGCGTGCCGCCGGAGCCCGTGGTCGCCACCGTCGATCCAGACATGGGTGACCGGTCCGGGGATCGCCGAGGTCGCCCGCTCCAGTTCGTCGGGCGTGCCGAACGCGTCGCGCGTTCCCGACACGAACAGGCATGGCACGCCGATCGTCGGGAAGTGCTCCGTGCGCAGCCGGTCGCTGTGCCCGGGGGGATGGAGCGGGTAGCTGACCAGCACCAGGGCGGCAGCTGGCAGCCCGGCAGCCACTGCCATCGAGCAGATGCGCCCACCCATCGAACGACCCCCCAGGACTACCGATCCTGCCGGTACGCTGGCCTCGGCGGCCAGGGCGGATGCCGCCTGGGTGATCGTGGCGAGCAGCACCGGCGGTCGTTCGGGCCCGCGGCGCCCCGCCAGCACGTAGGG
>JAJYAB010000340.1 GCA_021779775.1 Actinomycetes bacterium | reverse complement strand
CGTCGCCATCTCCTCCGTCGCGGCGCAACTCGGCAATCGCGGCCAGGTCAACTACGCCGCCGCCAAGGCAGGGCTGGAGGGGGCGGTGCGGGCGCTGGCGCGCGAGGTCGCCAGCCGCGGCATCACGGTCAACGTCATCGCCCCCGGCATCGTGCAGACGGATATGATCGCTGCGTTGGGTGACCAGCGGGTCGAGCAGCTGCGTGCAATGGTCCCGCTGGGAAGGGCAGCGACGCCTGAGGAGATTGCCGGCGTCGTGGCGTTCTTGGCATCATCGGATGCCGGGTACATCACTGGAGCCGTGGTACCCGTGGATGGCGGGATGGCCATGGGCCTGTAGCGCCCATAATCTCGACCGACACGCAGACCGACGAACACGCAGACCGACCAGAGCGAGGAGAGCTCCGTGACTGACGACGCCACTTTCGAGAAGTTCAAGGCGTGCGCCGTTGAAGTGCTGCAGGTTCCGGCAGAGAAGGTCGTTCCCGACGCCCGGTTCGCCGATGACCTCGACGCCGACAGCCTCGACCTCGTCGAGCTCGTCATGGCGCTCGAGGAGACCTTCGACGTCACCGTGGAAGAGACCGAGCTCGAAGGCATCGAGACGATCGGTCAGGCCTACGACTTGATCGCCGCCAAGGTCTGATGCTCCTCGGCATCACGGCGAGCGGCCCTGTCCGAGGACGACGGGTCGCCGTCACCGGGATCGGTGTCCTCGCCTGCTGTGGCATCGGTGCCGAGGCCTTCTGGCAAGGGCTGCTCAGTCCCGCTCCCGCCGGCCCCCGCGTCGCCACCGGCTTCGACCCGACAGCCTGGCTCAGCCCGAAAGAGGTTCGGAGAGTCGACCGGTTCGCCCAGTTCTCCCTGGCTACCGCCGACATGGCGCTCACCGACGCCGGCGGCGTCGGAGCCGAGCCTGATCGGGCCGGGGTGATCTTCGGCACCGGTGTCGGAGGGTTCGAGACGCTGCAGGACCAGGTAGGCGTGTTCTTGGAGAAAGGCGCCCGGCGGGTCTCCCCGTTCCTCGTGCCGATGATGATGGCGAACGCCGGAGCGGCCCACGTGTCGATGCGGACGGGCTGGAGAGGCCCGTGCGAGACCATCGTCACGGCATGTGCGGCGGGCACGCACGCGATCGCCGCCGCTGCCCGCCTGGTGGCATCAGGACGATGCGACGTGACCATCGGTGGTGGGGCGGAGGCCGCCATGACCGAGGTGGGCATCGCTGCCTTCACCAACATGACCGCGCTGTCGACCGACGGGGTGTCGCGGCCCTTCGACGTCGAGCGCAACGGCTTCGTCATCGCCGAGGGCGCCGGTGCCCTGGTTCTCGAAGACCTTGATCGGGCACGGGCCCGCGGCGCGCGGATCTACGGCGAGGTGCTCGGTGCCGGGTCGACAGCCGATGCGCACCACATCACCGCACCATCCCCCGACGGGTACGGCGCCGCCTCGTGCATGGAGCTGGCGCTGGCTGATGCCGAGCTGGCCCCAGAGGCCATCCGCCACATCAACGCGCATGGCACCTCCACCCCGTTGAACGACCTGACGGAGTCCCAGGCCATCACCAAGGTCTTCGGCGAGCCCGGTCCACCGGTGACTTCCACCAAGGGAGTGACCGGCCACAGCCTGGGTGGCGCCGGAGCGGTGGAAGCGGTCGCCACGCTGCTCAGCATCGACCACCGGTTGCTGCCGCCCACCGCCGGCTTCGAGCGTCGCGATCCCGACATTCACCTCGACGTGGTCCACGGGTCCCCGCGGCCCTGGGAACCGGGCCCGGCGATGTCGAACTCGTTCGGGTTCGGTGGCCATAACGGCTGTCTCGTGCTCGGCCCTCCCCCGGCCTGATCAACCGGCCCGCTACGAGCCGTCAACCGCTCGTCCGGTCAGCGGTCGGAACCAACTCTGGCGATGCTCACCAGCGGTACCAGCGGGCTCGCCGGCCGCCTGCCCCCTCGCCTCTGGCCAGCCCGAACCCGATGAGCCAGGCGACGAACACCACAGGCGCCACCAACCGTGGCAACTGGCGGCTGGTCTGGGCGCCAGCCGCTCCTTCGTCGCCGCGGATCAGCCGTCTTCGGGTGGTTCGTACCCGATGAGCTCGACCAGCAGGTCTTCCCAGGGAACGGCCTCCCAGCCGGTCGCCCGTGCAACCTCGGCCGCCAATGCCACCACGTCGTCGATCCATGCCACCATCTCCACGTTGGTAGCGCTGACGCCGGGGAGGCGGGCGAGCAGCGCGAACTCGATCGCCTGGCCGGCATCGCGGACCTGACGGAGCACCTCCCCGAGCCGGCCGGACCACCGATCCGTACCCGCTCCGACGACCTGCCTCCGGGCCGCGGCGAGCCCCACCGCCCACTCGGCGCAGCGTAGGCACCGATGCAGGTCGCCGTGGGCAGAGGTAGCGGCCACCGCAGCGTCGTAGCTCGTCAGGCGGTGGAAATCCGGCTCAGGCAGCAGCGGCCCAAGGGCATCCTCGAAGTACCGCAGGATCGGCGACGGACGTTCGACGCGATGCTCATCGACCATGGGGCGCCAATCTACGGCAGACCGTCACCCTGGCGGCGGAGCATCGCAGAGCCGGAGCACCGCAGAGCCGGAGCTCAGCGTGCGCCGTCGATGCCAGCACGCAATTCGGCCACGAACCGCGCCGCACCGTCTGGCCCCGCACCTTCGAGCACACGGCGCACCAGGGCCGAGCCGACAATGACGCCGTCCGCCTCCTCCGCCGCCGCCGCCGCCTGCTCGGGGGTCGACACGCCGGTGCCGATGCACACCGGCGTGTCGGTCAGCTCCCTGATCCGGCGTCCCACGACGGCAGCCGATGCGGCCAGATGCCCACGCTCACCGGTCACGCCCGGAGCGTCGTTCGTGGCCGGGTGCTGCGGCGGCTCACCCGCTGGCAGGTGCTCACCGTCTCCCCGCGGCGGATTGGTGGGGCGGCTCGCGGCTCGGCTGGCGCAG
>JAJYAB010000339.1 GCA_021779775.1 Actinomycetes bacterium | reverse complement strand
GGTAACGACGCCTTGCCGCACATCGAGGTGGACCCCGACAGCTTTGCGGTGCGCATCGACGGCGAGGAGGTGGAGGTGCCCCCGGCGGTGACGCTGCCGATGACCCAGCGGTACTTCCTCTTCTGATGGGCGGGCCGCTTCCCGTGCTCGGGCCGTCTCCGGTAGTCGGTCTGCCTCCGGTCGATCGGCCGATGGCCGGCGGTACGCCAGCAGTGGTGCTCCTGCTGGCCGATGGCCGGTTCCCGGCCGGGGGCCATGCCCATTCGGGTGGGATGGAGCAGGCCGTATCGGCCGGTACGGTGGCTGGCCCGGCGGATCTGCAGGCATGGACCACTGGTGTGCTGTGGACGGTGGGATTGACCGCCGCCGGCCTCGCCGCCGCCGGTTGTGCCCTCGGGCTCGCTGGGGGTCCGGGCGCCGGGGCAGGCAGGCGAGATTCGCTGCCCCGGTGGGCCCGGCTCCAGTCGGAGGCCGATGCCCGCCTCCCTTCGGCCGCCCAGCGCACCACCAGCTGTCGCTTGGGCCGCCAGCTGGTGCGCAGCGCCGGTCGGGTCTGGCCTGGCCCGCTGCTGGAGGCTCTGGCCGGCGCGTGGCCCGACGGCCTGCACCATGCCCTCGCCCTCGGAGCGGTCACGGCCGCTGGCGGGGGTCTACCGGCCGACGCCGCGCTGGTGGCCGCCTTCACCACGGCGATGACCCCGGTAGGGGCAGCCGTACGGCTGCTGGGGATCGATCCGGTGGAGGCGACGGCCATCGTGGGTCGCCTCGGCCCGGCGGTGCAAACCGTGGCTGCCGAGGCGACAGCGGCCGCCACCGGGCCACTCCGAAACCTGCCAGCACGCTCCGCTCCGCTCCTCGACTACCTGGCCGAGCACCACCATCGGCGACAAGGGAGGCTCTTTGCCTCGTGAACCTGGACGTCCGCTGCGGGTGGGGGTGGGGGGACCGGTCGGCAGCGGCAAGACGGCGCTGGTGGCTTCGCTCTGCCAGCTCCTCTCCGCCGAGATGCACCTGGCGGTGGTCACCAACGACATCTACACCACCGAAGACGCCGACTTCCTCCGCCAGGCTGGCGTCCTCGACGAGGAGCGGATCGTGGCAGTGGAGACAGGCTGCTGCCCCCATACGGCGATCCGCGATGACATCGCTGCCAACGTCGACGCCGTGGAAGCTCTCGAGCAGCGCTTCGCTCCTCTCGATCTGGTGCTGGTCGAGAGCGGCGGCGACAACCTGACCGCCACCTTCAGCTACGGGCTGGTGGATGTGCAGATCTTCGTGGTGGACGTGTCCGGTGGCGACAAGGTTCCCCGCAAGGGAGGCCCGGGCGTCAGCCAGTCGGACCTGCTGGTGGTGAACAAGACCGACCTGGCTCCCCTCGTGGGTGCCGACCTGGCGGTGATGGCGGCTGATGCCGCAGTCGCGCGGGGTGCCCGCCCGGTGCTGTTCACCTGCCTGCGCCAGGCGTCGGGGGCAGCCCCGATCGAGGTGTGGTTGCGCCAGCAGCTGGCGTTGCACCGGCGGGGCACGCTGGCGGGGCCGTGATCGGCCGCGCCGCGGTACGGATCCGCTGCGGTTCCGGCAGGGACCCCGCCAGGGAGGGCCTGGTGCTCCAGGAGCTGCGCTCTACGCCGATGCTGACGCTGCGCCGTGCTGCCGGCTGCATCTACCTGGTGAGCGGTGCCGCCACCCCGGTGGGGGGCGACGACGCTGTGCTCGACATCGACGTGGCGCCCGGAGCCTCGCTCATCATCCGCTCGGTGGCATCTGCCGTTGCCCGCAGAGGGCCGGCCGACGCGGTGGCGCGACTGGCTGTCAGCGCGCGGGTGGGCGACGGGGCGACCCTGGTGTGGGATCCCGAGCCGGCGGTTGCTGCCGCCGGCTGCCGCATGCAGATGGAGACGCGGGTGGAGGTGGGAGAAGGGGGCACGGTGTGGTGGCGCGACGAGCTGGTGCTGGGCCGCTGCGGGGAGCCTGCCGGAAGCTGGTCGTCGTCCTTGTCGGTCGACCGCGGCTCCCGGGCCGTGCTGCGCCAGCACCTGGCTGTGGGCCCGGGGGCGCCAGGATGGGACGGGCCCGCCGTGGTGGGAGCAGCCCGGGCACTCGGCACCGTGCTGGTCCTGGGGGGCGCGCCGGTACCGACGGTGGTGCGGTGCTCGGCGGGGACCGCCACCGTCATGGCGCTCGCCGAGCCCGACGCCGCTGTGGTGTCCGCCACGGCGACGGGCCACCTCGCCTTGCGCCGGCTGCTGGCCGAGGCGGGCGCGTCGCCGCCCGGGCCGGTCCCAAAGGCGTGAGATCCCGACCGTAGGCATCAGCGCGTCGGCTCGACCGCTGCCGGCGTGCTGTTCCACGCTGGGAACCAGCCGGCAGGGCCGGTGCGCAGCCCGGACCGCAGCGATGCCACGTCCCCGGTTGAGAACCGTGCCGAGTACCCCGACCGCCGACGGACGGCGACCATCGGGACTCGACCCGCCGGCACCGCCGGGACGGCCAGGATCCAGTGGGCAGGGTCTGCACGCTCGCTACGGTCCGCGGACGGGACCCACGCCGCCGTCGGCAGACCTTCTCGCAGCGCGCGTTCCCCCGCGCCGGGCATGTCCCGTCCCGGGGTGCTGAACACGGGTCCGCCCGGCGTCACCGCGCCCGGCACTTCGGCCCATGCGCTCAGCACATCGAGATCACACGCTGACTGCCGCACCGAAGCCGCCAGGTCGCACGCATCGGCGTCGCCCTTGCCGACCACGCGGAGCTCGACCACCAGGTGGTTCCCCTCGATCTCCTGGAGCTCAGGCACGACCTCCAGACCGGTCAAACGCGCGACCTCTGTGCGGAGCGTATGGACTGCCATCGGCGCGTCCGCTACTGCCACCCGAAGTTTGCTTGTAGACGTCATGGCTGCCTCCTTAGCGGTCGCTGGGCAGCCGGCAGCGCTGCGGGGGGGGGGGGGGGGGGGGGGGGGGTGCCGGGGGGGGGGGCCCCC
>JAJYAB010000338.1 GCA_021779775.1 Actinomycetes bacterium | reverse complement strand
CGGCCCACGTTGAACGCCAGCACCCGCAGCAGCCCTGGCAGCAGGCTGCGGCGGAGCACCGATTCGTCGGGAGTGAGCGGGTTGGTGACCGTGACGCCTCGCTCTGGCAGCCCGGCAGCCTGGTCGTCGCCGGGCGACACGAGAGAGGGCGTCCATGCCTCATCGGCGTGGAGGCCAGTCAGCAGCTGGCGAACCTGGCGGCGCCCTCGTTGCCCTGGGCTGAGCCGGCCGACCTGGGGCGATCGCACACGGCGGCGCGGGATGTTGGCGTACCCGTGATGCCGGGCCACCTCTTCGACGACGTCGATCTCGCGGGTGGTGTCGGGACGGAACGTGGGCGCCGTCACCTGCCAGTTGCCGGGGCTTTCCGGCTCGCAGACGAAGCCGATGGGACGCAGAAGCTCGGCCACCTCCTGCTCGCCGAGCTCGGTGCCCAGCACGGCGTTGACACGCGCCGTGCGGAGGGTGACCACCACCGGTTCGGGAACCGGCCCCCGCCGGTCGACGGGCCGTGACGACACCCGGAGGTCCGCTCCGGCCGTGGCGGCCAGCAGCTCGACCAGCCGATGCGCAGCCCGGTCGATCCCCCACGGATCGGTGCCGCGCTCGAACCGGGCGGATGCCTCGCTGCGCAGGCCGAGACGCTTGGCCGTGCGTGCCACCGCCATCGGTGCGAAGTAGGCGACCTCGAGCAGGACCCGCGTCGTCGTGGGCGCGATGTCACTGCTCGCCCCACCCATGACGCCGGCGATCCCCACCGGGTTGTCCTCGGCGTCACAGATCAGCAGATCACGCCGATCGTCGCCGGGTCCTACCGACCGCCCCCCCATGTCCCGCTCGATGCCGTCGAGCGTCGTCAGCGACTCCCCGGGCCGGGCTGCCCGGGCCCGCAGCCCGCCCCCGGCGATCCGGTCGAGGTCGTAGGGATGTGTGGGTTGCCCCAGTTCGAGCATCACGTAGTTGGACGCGTCGACGACGTTGTTGATCGACCGCATACCGGCCAGCGCCAGGCGGTGCGCCATCCACGACGGAGACGGACCGACGGTCAGGCCGGTCAGGACCCAGGCGGTGAAACGAGGGCAGAGGTCGTCGTCCGCCACCTCCACGGTGATCATCTCCGATGCCGGGGGACCGGCGAGGGGCCCGGTGATCCCGGGCGGCTCGGGGATCCGGAAGGGGATCTTCAGCTTGGCCGCCAGATCCCGGGCCACGCCGGCCATCGACCACGCATCGGGACGGTTCGCCTCGACCGCTATGTCGAAGACCACGTCGACGTCGATGCCGAGGGCGTCCATCAGCGGGGTCCCCGGGGCGGGCCCGTCAGGGGCCTTCCCCAAGATCATGATGCCGTCCTGGTCGTCCGACAGCCGCAGCTCGCGTCCCGAGCAGAGCATGCCGTCGGAGGTGACGCCCCGCATGGCCCTCCGGGCGATCGCTAAGTCCCCGGGGAGGGTGGCGCCGACCGGAGCGAGGGGAACCAGGTCGCCCACGGCGAAATTCCACGCGCCGCACACGACGTCGACCGACCTGCTGCCGCCGTCCACGGTGACACGGCGGATCTTGTCCGCCCCGGCGATAGGGGCGATGGCCTGTACCTCCGCCACCACCACGTCGGCCAGGCCCTCCCCGACCTGCTCGACGCCCTCGACCACGAGCCCGAGGTCGTCCAAGGCGCCAGCCAGCGTCGGGGCGTCCCCCTCGAACGGGGCGAAGTCGCAGAGCCAGGACAGCGGTACGCGCATGGGACGGTCAGATCTGGCGCAGGTAGCGCAGGTCGTTCTCCAGCAAGATGCGCATGTCGGGGATCTGGTGGCGCATCTGCGCGCAGCGGTCGATGCCGAACCCGAAGGCGAAGCCCGACCACGTGTCGGCGTCGAGACCGACGGCTCGGAGCACCGCCGGATCGACCATGCCGCACCCGCCCAGCTCGATCCAACCGGTCTGCGAGCAGGTCCGGCATCCCGACCCCTGGCAGATGGTGCAGGTGACCTCGAACTCGGCGGACGGCTCCGTGAAGGGGAAGTACGCGGGACGGAGCCGGCTGTGGATGTTCGGACCGAAGTACGCGGTGGTGAACGTCTCGATGGTGCCGGCCAGGTGGGCGAAGGTGACGTGGCGGTCGACCACCAGGCCTTCGATCTGGTGGAAGATCGGGATGTGGCGGGCGTCAGGGGTGTCTCGCCGGTAGCAGCGCCCGGGCATCACGGCGTAGATCGGTGGCGGCTGGGCTTCCATGACCCGGATCTGCACCGGTGACGTGTGAGTCCGCAGCAAGATCGTCTCCGGATCGCCGAGGTCGAGGTAGAAGGTGTCCCACATGCCGCGAGCGGGGTGAGCTGGAGGGATGTTGAGCGCCTCGAAGTTGTACCAGTCGGTCTCCACCTCGGGCCCCTCCTCCACCACGAAGCCCATGCCGACGAACACGTCCTCCAGCTCGTCGCGCGTGCGCTGCACGACGTGCAGGCGACCTCGGGAAGGCCCCGGGCGCACCTCGGTCAGGTCGAGCCGGTCGTCGTGCAGCATGCGCTGGCGAGCGCGCCGGGCGAGCTCCTGGTGCCGATCGGCGACCAGGTGCTCGATCCGGCTCCTGGCTTCGTGCAGCTGCCGCCCCGCAGCTCGCCGATCGTCCGGCTCGAGCGTGCCCAGGGACCGGTGGGCGCCCGCCAGGAGGGAGCGCTTGCCGAGCAGCTCTGCCGCTGCCGACCGCAATGCCTCGTCGGACATGCAGGCGGCGACCCGCTCCGCCGCATCGTCGACGAGGCCGTCGACGCCGGTGAGGGGAGTCATCCCCGGGTCTCCATGCGGTGCAGGTTAGAGCGCTGGCGCAACACCTCGAAGCAGAGCACCGATGCGGCCGTCGACACGTTCAGCGAATCTGCCCGGCCGGCCATGGGGATGGTCACCGTGCCCGCGACCTGCGAGCCCAGCGCGACCCCGCCCAGGCCGCCCAGTGGCTCGGCGCCGAAGATCCCGGCCGCCATGCC
>JAJYAB010000023.1 GCA_021779775.1 Actinomycetes bacterium | reverse complement strand
CTGGAGCGATACGCCGATCTTGACATCTACAGCGACCCTACGCTGGGGGTGTGACGGTCGGAGCTCCGCCCCGAACTCGCTCGACCCCATGGCTGAAACCAGGGGCTTGCGCTCGCAGACCGGTCAGGCGATGGGCAGCTCCCACACCGGGAACCACCGGCTGATGTCTGCCTCCACCGGCAGGTCGCTCCCCAGCAGGCTCCGCACCCGCAACTCGAGCTCGCTGTCGCGCTGCTCGTGGCCGGAGGGTGCGAACGGGTAGAACGTGCCACGCTTGGCGAGATAGACGAGGTAGACCGGCTCGCGGATCATGTCGCTCGCGTCGGCGTCGTTCCCCGGCCGGAAGGCGAAGACGCTGCAGAGGAGCTGGGGGCCCCACCCGGCGTCCTCGATGGACGAATGGACCAGATGGACCCGGGTCACCAGATCGTCGATGCCCCCCCCGTCGAAGACGACCCATCGGTAGCCGTAGCGGTCCGGGACGTCGTGGACTGCTCCGGCAGAGCCGGCAGCGGACCCGCTGCCGTCGTCCTGGGCGCCGGCGCCCGGCGGCCCGATGCTCGAGTCAGCCGTGGCGAGCAGCTGCTCGATCTCCTGCTGCACCTCGGCGAAGTCGCGTCCGGCGGGTGGCTTGAAGCACACTCCGGCTCGACCCGTTGGCACGAGCCCCGATGCTGCCTGCAAGGTGACGGCGGCCGACGGCAGGGAGAACAAGGCATCGAGGTCCGGGCGGACCGGCTTGGTTCGCCCCAAGATGGTGTCGAGGAACCCCATCAGGCGCCGTGGAGCTCGGCTTCGAGCCGGGCCAGCTGGTCGAGCCGCTTCTCGAGCGACGGATGGGTGGAGAACAGCGATGACAGGCTGGTGCCGTTGGCCAGCGCCGGGGTGAAGTAGAAGGCATTGAAGTGTTCTGCAGATCGGAGGTCGCGTGTCGGGATCCGCGCCATGTCGCCCGTCACCTTCACGAGGGCAGATGCGAGCAGTGACGGCCGGCCGATGAGGATCGCCCCGGCCCGGTCTGCGGCCAGCTCCCGATAGCGCGACAGTGCCATCGTGAGGAGGAAGCTGATGGCGTAGACGATCGCCGACACCACCATGATGGCCATCTCGATCCCGACGGCGCTGTTCCCGTCGCGGTCGTCGCCGTAACCCCCGAACAGCCCGGCGTAGAACATGAGCCGGGTCACCAGCCCGGCGACCATGCCGAGGAAGCTGGCGATCGTCATGATGGCAACATCGCGGTGGGCGACGTGGGACAGCTCGTGGGCCAGCACGGCCTCGAGCTCCGGCTCGTCGAGCCGCCGGAGGATGCCGGAGGTGGCGCACACCACGGCGTTGTTGGGGCTGCGGCCGGTGGCGAAGGCGTTGGGCATGTCGACATCGGCGATGGCCACCCGTGGCTTCTTCATGTCGGCCAGGGCGCACAAGCGGTCGACGATGCCGTGCAGCTCGGGTGCCTGCTCGGGGGTCACCTCGTGGCCGCCCATGCCCCACAGCGCGATCTTGTCGGAGAACCAGTACTGGGCGAAGGCGAGCGCCAGCGGTATCACGACCACCACGGCGATGCCGGCGTGCAGGGCGAAAAGAACGCCGCCGACGGCAGCGTAGAGCAGCACCAGCAGCAGCCCGGTGACGAACATCCGGGCGGTCAGTCCGTGGTCGGCGGGGATTCGGCGCGTGGTGGCCATCAGGCGAGGTCCCTTTCAGGATAGGCAGGTCCCTTTCAGGATAGGCCGGCCAGCGTTGAGCATACGGGGAGCCCGTCACCGTATGCCGGCAGGACGGTTCGCCGTGCCCGAGGGAGGTACCGTGGCCCGATGGAGCCGCTGTGCCTGCTCACCGTCCATGCGCATCCCGACGACGAGTCGTCGAAGGGACCGGCCACCGTCGCCCGCTACCACGCGGAGGGGATCCGCACCGTCCTGGTCTGCTGCACCGGTGGGGAGGAGGGCGACATCTTGAACCCGGCGATGGACACCGTCGACGTCCGGCGCGACCTGCCGGCGGTCCGGCGACGCGAGCTGCAGGCGGCAGCGTCGCTGATCGGGTACGACGAGGTCGTCGAGCTGGGCTACCGCGACTCCGGGATGCCCGGCACTCCGGCCAACGAGCATCCTGGTTCGTTCGCCCGGGCCCCGCTGCAGGAAGCGGTTGGACGCCTGGTGACGGTGGTGCGCCGGGTGCGGCCCCAGGTGGTCGTCACGTACCCCGAGGACCAGAGCGCCTACCCCCATCCCGACCACGTCCGGGTGCACGACGTGTCGGTGGCGGCGTTCTCGGCGGCCGGCGACAGCCGGCTCTTCCCGGAGGCCGGACCGGCCTGGGCTCCGTCGAAGCTGTATGCCGTGGGGTGGTCCGGGGCACGGATCGTGGCCATGCATGCCAAGTTCGAGGAGCTGGGGCTCGAGTCGCCGTACGACGAGGCGTGGCTGGAACGCGCGTCGCGACCGCAGCCGCCCTACACCGCCGTGGTCGACGTCGCGGACTACGCCGATGTGCGGCACGCGGCGCTGCTGGCCCATGCCACCCAGGTCGATCCGACGTCGCGCTTCTGGTTCGGACTGCCACCCGAGGTCTCCCGGACGATCCACCCGTTCGATGAGTATGTGCTGTTGCGGCCTATGGCGGGAGAGCCCGGTCACCGCGCGACGGAGGTCGAGGACGATCTGTTCGCCGGGGTCCGCTGACCACCCGCTTCGGCCGGCAGTCAGGCGATGTGCGCGCCCCGCATCAGGTCGCGAAGCGGGCGGTAGCCGATGCGATGCACGCCTGCCGCATCGAGTGCCTCCCGCAGCGCGTCGGAGCCGACGATGGCGTGGTGGTCGGCCACGCGCTCCTTCCAGTCGGGGGCGATGGCGCGCAGCTCCGGGCTGTCCACGGCCGGGCGCAGCGTCACCTCGGTGATGCCGGGACGAAGGTCGGCGACGGCGTGGTGGAGCCACGTAGGGCCAGCACCGACGGGCACTGTCAGCACGTCGTCGGGGAACACCGCACCTTCGTCCTCGGCCAGGGAGCGGAAGGGGAACCCGATGTTGGCCTCGGTGCCCGGAGCGGACAGCCGGAGCGGGAGCCGGAACTCGAGGGCTAATTCGAGGTACACGTCGAAGAATTCTGATCGGATCTGGACGGCGCCGAGGTGGGCGTCGAGGTGGCTGATGTCGAATCCCCAGAGGATCGCCCGTTCGATCTGGGCCCGGCACTCACGGCGCAGCTCGGACAGGTCAGCATGGTCCCACACGTCGGTGATCGTGCGGGGGAACCCACCGTCCCCGTCGAGCAAGGAGGGGGCCTGGGTCAGCGGTGCCCACCGGTAGAGGTCGAATTCGGCGTTGACGGTGAGCTTCACCCCGACGTCCTCGCCGCGATATGCCGCAGACGCCGCCCTGGCCCAGGGGCAAGGAACCATCAAGCCCGCAGTCGTGCCGACCCCCTGGCGCAGCGCTTCGTACACGCCCACGTTGGCGGCGTGGCAGAAGCCGAGGTCGTCGCAGCCGAGGATCAGCACGCGAGCGCCTGCGGAGTAACCGAGCCGTTCGGCGAGAGTTGCCATCACCGTGAAGTGGCCATCACCTTGAAACGGTAGCGCCCGGCGCCCGAACCCGGCGCTCCAGCCCTCAGGCAGCGTTGACCTTTAGGCAGCGTTGACCTTTAGGCAGCGTTGGACTGGCGCGAGTGGGGGGAAGGCTCGTCGGTCGAACGGGCAAGTGCCGTGCGGGCAGCCGCCAACCCCCGCCGGCCGGCAGCTCGCGTTGCCTCGTCGAGGCGCCACGAGTCGTCGCGGTCGGACGTCGTGGTGATCGGATCCGCCCGGCCGGCGGCGGGAGCGGAGCGCCCTGCCGGACTCCGCTTCGCACGGGCCCTACCCAGGTTCCCGCCACGGTGCGGAAGGCTGCCGGTGTTTCCGAAGGTGAGCTGCAGCTGCGAGGTCATACCGCCATGGTGGGCCCCGGCTGTAACGCTGCCTGCGCGACCTCATATGACTTCATCGTCACCGTCGGCAGGATGCTGGCCAAGCGTTACGAGCGGTGGAAGTCGTTGGCGAGTCCCGAGGTCCGCACCCTGCTCACCGCGTCGACAACCGCCTGCTGGGCGACGGCGGACTTCGCATCGAGCAGGACGTCGTGGCCCGAGCCGGTGAGCTCGGCGGTCGTCATCACATTGCCCTGGCTGGCGAGGAGCGCGGTGAGATCCTTGAAAACCTCAGCACCCAACAGTGAGTCGCGTTCTCCCCACACCACCGTGACGTCGGTGCCGACGATCTTCGGGATGACGTGCTCGTGGCAGTGGGTCATCGCGTCGACCGCTTCGAAGACGTCGAACATGCGGATCTCCTGGCCATTCAGGATCTCCCGATTGTTCCGCTTCCGACACTCGCGGTCGGCGATGTCCCATCCGCCGCTGACGCTGATCCGCATGTAGAACGGCACCAGAGTGGCCAGCATGTGGCGCCCACGTCCCATGGAGATCTGCTTCGCCACCCAGAAGGCGGCTCGGGCGGCAAGCCGCGTGCTCCGCACGGCGTTGTCGCTGAGGACGCATGAGTGCGGGAGCGGCGAGATGAGCACCAAAGCGTCGGGCTGGCACCGGGCGGCCACCGCATAGGCGTTCACTGCCCCCCAGGAGAAGCCGACGGCGACGATCCGGTGGCCCGGCGGATGACCGGCCTTGTAGGCACTGAGGATCTGCACGGCAGAGCGCATCTCGTCGTGGAAGTTCCAGTCGCGGTTTCGTTGGTCGAACGCCATGCTCTGGCGTCCGAGGACCGGGGCGACGATGTTGACGCCGAGCTCGCTGTGGAGCTTCTCGAACCAGGCACGGTGCATCGAGGCTGCCGGTCGGATCCGCAGCCCGTCGAAGAAGACGACGGTCGTGTCGTTGCCCGGGGCGGTGAGCAGCACCGGGCGGCCCGCCTCGCAGAACCCCAGGATCGGGTCATAGGCGACGTGGGTATCGTCCTCGATCCGCCGGACCCGGTGCCGGACCACCGCCCGGAAGGCTTGGCCGTACAGGCGGGTAGCTCCGACGGTGGCGACACCGGCGAGCGCAGCTCTCGGTAGGCTGGCCGCCACCGCAGCGAAGCGCGCCTGGCGCCGGCGGCCCGGAGCGAAGCGGGTCACCGTGCATCCTGGCGCAGGTCGGTGCGAAACGTCGGTGGCCAACACGATGGCGGCCGGGCACCTGGTCTTATCCTCCCGGTAGGACCGGGGATGTCGTTTCCTGACGAACAATCACTGACGGCGGGTGATAACACACACACAGTGTACAATTCATCAGGGGTGTAGGCAATGGATGGGCTTGAAGTTCCTGGCCGATCCAGGAAAGCGGGGCACGATCCTCCTGTCGTTCACGGGAGCCGCTCCTGGGAACGACCTGACCGTAAGAGCCCGGTGCCCCTGTCCTGCTGCCACCCTCGCTCGTACGCCACCCTCCTGGCAGTCGTCCTCGTGGCCATCACCGTGCTTATCGGCGCCTGTAGCGCCAACGTCGCGCCGCGGCTTGTCTACAGGGACTACGTGGCCCTGGGGGATTCGTGGACGGCCGACGTGGGCACGACGCTCCCACCCACGACCCAGTTCGTCCCATTCGGCTGCTTCCAGTCCAGCACCGACTACCCGCACCAGGTGGCAGCACTGCTGCACGTGGCGACGTTCCGCGACGCCAGCTGCAGCGGTGCTACCACCGACGACATGGCCTACCCCCAGAGTGTGCTCCTGGGCGGCGTCAACCCGCCCCAATTCGACCGGCTGACGAAAGCCACCGACCTGGTCACCCTGGGCATCGGCGGCAACGACATCGGGTTGGTCGGCGACGTGGTCGACTGCCTGAACCTGCTGCCGGGTGGCCTCGGGCTACCGGCGTCGTTGGGCGGCTCGTGCCAGGCGCGGTTCGACGCAGGCGGCACCGACCGGATCGCGCAGGCCATCGCCGCGACCGAGCCGAAGCTGGTCCAGACGATCGAAGGGATCCGCCTGCGATCGCCCCACGCCCGGATCCTGCTCGTCAACTATCTTGACGCCATCCCCGCCAACGGGGTGGGGTGCTGGCCTGTCGTGCCCATCGAGAACCAGGATGTTGCCTACCTGCAGGCGAAATTCCTGCAGATGAACGACATGCTCGCCGAAGCGGCCAGGGTCACCCACGCGCAGCTGGTCGACACCTACTCGGCCACCCTCGGCCACGACGTGTGCCAGGCGCCGAACGTGCGCTACGTCGAGGGCCTGGTCCCGTTGTCGCTCAACCCGCCCGGGCTCGCCTTCCCTCTCCACCCTAACGCCGCCGGTGCAGCGGCCCAGACCCGGGCGGTGTACGCGGCGATCCTCGACCGGTAGCGCCACGTTCGCGCATGCTCGCCAGCGTGCACCGCTAGCGGATCATCGAGCGCGTCGCCGGGCGGTCCGTCGAGCTGCGCGGCCTACCGCGTGCCGCCCGTCGTGTAGGCGACATCGGCCAGGCGGCTCCGACCAGGGGGCAGCAGCGCCGTCCGGTCAGTCCGCTTCGTACCGGGAGCGGATCTCGGCATCGGCAGCCCGGACCTTGTCCGCCATGGAGCGGCGCTGGTCATCGAGCCGCACAGCCAGCTGGCGGTCGCCGAGCGCCAGGATCCGGGCTGCCAGCAGCCCGGCGTTGCGCGCTCCGTTAATGGCCACCGTGGCGACCGGCACGCCCGACGGCATCTGGACCATCGACAGCAGCGAGTCGAGCCCGCCCAGGTGGGCGAGGGCGATGGGGACGGCGATGACCGGGAGTGTGGTGGCTGCCGCCAGGACGCCGCCGAGATGCGCGGCGCCACCCGCCCCGGCGATGAGCACCTGGACACCGTGGTCGCCAGCATGTCGGGCGAAGTCGAGTGCCTCATCGGGAGTCCGGTGCGCCGAGAGCACGCGAACCTGCACGGGGACACCAAGCTCCCGCAGGGATTCGACCGCTCCGTCCATGATCGGTGCGTCGGACACGCTCCCCATCACCACGGCGACTGCCATCTGGCCACGCTCCTCGTCGATCGTCAGCTGCACCCTTATGGGGGGGTGGTGGAGCCCATTGTGCCAGGGCGGTGGACCGACACGGCAGGGCGGTGGACCGACACGGCATAATCACCTCCGTCAAAGGGCCGGCGATCCCACGTGGCCCAGCGCTCCGCCAGCTGGAGCCCGGCAGCCGCGCAGAGCCGGTCGTAGCGGGGGAGCGGCAATTGGCGACCGAGCTGGAACCCGGCGACCAACAGCCCGTCGCCGCGCAGGACGGCAGCCAGGTTGGCGATGACCGCCGGTTCGCTGGCCAGCTCCAGGAAGATCATGACGTTGCCGGCAGCGACCACGAGATCGAACGGGCCGCCAGGCACGGGCACCTCTGCCAGGTCGACGAGGTGCCAGGTCAGCTCTGGGGCCTTTTCGCGCGCTACGTCGAGCATCGCGGCCTCGGCGTCGGCCCCCACCACCTCGATGCCACGGCGGGCCAGCTCCATCGCCACCCGGCCGGTGCCGCAGCCCGCGTCGAGCACCCGAGGCCGGCGCTGCGGGTCGAGCGGGTATCCGGCGCGCGGGCTGCCCGTGCCGGCGAGACCGAGGAGCGACACGACCAGGTCGGCCTCGCCGTGCATGTCGTGGCCCTGTTCCGCCAGTCGGGCGAACCGCTCGTCGTACTGGTGTCCTCGCAACGGCATATCCGCAGGGTACCGGTGTCGCTGCGCCGGGTCAGCGGGGAACCGACGTATGCTTCAGCTCGTTGATCTCCGGATGGTCGGCGACGAGCCCTACCACACGCTCGATGGTCGAACGGGCAAGCTCAGGGTCCCCCTGCGGTCGGACGAGGAGCCTGGCGAACGCCGCGCGATCTCCCACGATGAACGTGGGGACGCCGAAGACCTGATGCGACCCCACCGCATACTCGTGCGCCGCCCGGAACGTCAGGCGGGGTCCGCCCTGCGCCACGGCCCGCAGCACGCCGTCGCCGTCCACACCCTGACCGGCCAGTACCGAGCGCACCACGTCAGGCTGGCGCAGATCGCGGCCCTCGTCATGCCGTGCAGCGAAGAGCGCCAGGTGGACGCCGAGGAACCGCTCGGGATCCACCTGGCGGACGGCGATGGACGCTTCGACGGCGAGCAGGTCGGGAGCATGCTGCGGATCGTCCCAGACCGCCGCCTCGCCTTCCTCGACGTGGGCCTGGCTCAGCGAGAACGGCACGAAATCCACGTGCCAGTCCGCGCCTGCCTGGAGCGCGGTCACGAGATGCTCGTGGGCGTTGCGGGCGTACGGGCAGCGGTAGTCGTACGTGACGGAAAAGTCCGGTAGCGCCATGCTGGGGCCAACAGCGGCGCCAGCGCTCCCATTCCATAACGTTCTCGACGCACCCCTGCTGAGCTGCGGCGACGTCCAGACCTGCATCAGGGAACGCCCTGGTCGCTGAGGACTTTGCCGACCACCCTGCGCCACCGCAGGGGAACGCATGGTGGCCTCCTCGCTCGCGGCGCGTGGCCGGCGACAAAAGTGGCAGCGGCGAGCTTACGGGCAGGCGAGCTTACGGGCAGGCGAGCTTACGGGCAGGCGGTGGTCGGGGGGCTGGTGTTGGTGGTCCTGAGGAGACCGCTGACGGTGCCTACCAGCCCCTGCACCGTGCACCCGACGTTCGCCGCGGCATCTCCGAGATTGCCGGCCGATGCGCTGTTGCTTCGGGTAAGGGTGTTCGTCAGCTGCTGCGGCAGCTGGCCCAGCGTCTGGGCAAGCGGCGCCGTGGTCTGCTGCAGCGCCGATCCCACGTTGCCGGGAAGCGCTCCGGCGATGCCGCCGACCGCCGTGGCGAGACCGCCGGTGATGGTCCCGAGCACGCCCCCAACGGTTCCAATGGCAGATCCCACAAGGGCGACTGCTCCTCCGGGTCCGTTCGGCAGGGGTCGCAGGCCGGGTGGAGGGCCGCCGATGAAGATGGTACCGCCGCGCAGAGCGCCAGTCGCGGCTGCGGGGGGCTTGGCCGATGCATCCGGGGGCGCCGCCGGGGTGGTGGGCGGGCTCAGGACTGGTGCTGGTACCTGGGTGAGCGGGGTGTTGCCGGCGAGCGTGGCCTGCCGGGGAGCGACCCCGCCTCCACCCACGACTGCGGCCACGACGACTGCGGCCGCCGCAGCTGTGGTCGCCGCCGTGGCCGCCGCCGTGGTCGCCGGCGCCCAGGTGCCGATGTGGGCCAGCCGCCGCGCTGCCGTCGCCGGAAGACGCAGGAAGCGGTGCAACGTGGCCAGGGAGAGGAGCCCGCCCACGACCCCTGCTGCCTTCCCGTCGTTGCCGGTGATGGTGGCGAACTCGCGCTTGAGCGCTTGGCGGGCCCGCCACAGCAGGGTCTCCACCGCGGTGATGCCGACACCTTCGTGGTCGGCGATGCGCTGGTACGACCAGCCCGATCCCTCGCGCAGGCTGAGAATTCGCTGATGGCGGTCGGAGAGCTGCCCGAACGCCCGTGCGACCATCTCCGATTCGACGGCAGCCAGGACCAGCTCCTCCCCGCCGTCCTCGGTGCTGGCCACGTTCTGCTGGTGGAGCTCGGCGACCGGCGTCGAACGGCGCCGTCGCCGCTGCACGTCGGTGCACAGGTGCGAGGCGATGACGCTCAACCAGGGGTAGAAGCGGCGAGCGCCGGCAAAGTTCGGCAAGGCGCGCCAGGCACGGGCGAAGGCTTCCTGCGCCACGTCCTCGGCCTCGTGGGTGTCGCGAAGGCGCCGCAGGCAGAACCGGTAGAGGCGCTGGTAGTACCGCTGGTAGAGGTCGTCGAACGCCGTGCAGTCTCCCGCTTGGGCCTGCTCGACCAGAACCCGGTCACGCACCAGGTCGACGTCGTCGGGTGCTTCGCGTCCGTGCCCATGGGTCGAAAGAAGTGTCGTCACCCCCCCCAACCCCCCCCTCGTCTCGTGTCGCCGGCCCGACGGCTCACCCCGTGTGGTGGCATCGTCAGCTGGCTGTCTCGGGCCCGCTGGCGGCCCTCCACCGAACCTGTCACCGCCCAGAGTACTCATTCGGCCGCACAAGTCCACTCGTGTCGATGGAGCGGTGCGGGGAGTCGATGGAGCGGTGCGGGAGCAGCCACGAACGACCAGGTCACCCATCTGGCGTTGGTCTGGTGTTGTCCCGAACGTGTCCCGAACGTGTCCCGAACGGTGCCCGGTGCACGAGGAGCGGCCGGCACCGACCGGGGCAGGCGGAGGTCCATGTGCATGTGAACCCGCATGTGTTGTTATTCGGTCACGCTTCGTGCTACATTATGTGAACGTGACCGCAAGGGTTCGCGCGTAGTACGGTCGCCGCGTAGTACGGTCGCTTGGCGGTGGTCGAATGGCAGTGATCGAACGACAACGGGAGCAAATCGCTCCTGGGCGGTTGCGATCGTTCCGTGGGGACGATTTGAGAGGATTGGTGGATTTGATGGTACGAGTTGCGGGACATCTTTCGAGGCGGCGAGTCGGCGTCGGTGCCGGCACGATCGGCGTGGCGGGTTTGGCCTTGCTTGCTACGGTCGGTGGACCGGCTGCCGCCACCACCACGGGCACGACGTTCACGGCGAGTGCAAGTTCGGCGGGGCTGCAGGTCAGCCTATTCGGTCTGCCGATCACCGAGGGCAAGGCGACGGTGTCTGCCGACTCGTCGGTGCCTTCGGCGACAGCGGAGGGTATCGGGGAGCTGACCCCCCTGCTGCGGGGAGATGCCAAGGCCAGCGTCAGCAGCCTGGGCACGAGCCAGAGCATCCCGCAGACCTGCGCGGTGAACCTGGGTGGCCCCCTGGTCGGCGTGATGTTGCAGGCTGCTTGCGGTACGGCGTCGGCCTCGGTCGACGGCAGCGGTAACCCGCAGGCCTCGGCTTCCGCCAAGATCGCCGGGTTGCAGGTCAACGTGTTGGACCCGATCGCCACGCTCCTGAAGGGCGGCACCGACCTGGTGCTCCAATCCGTCGTGAACGAGACGAAGGAGTTCTCGAACGCGCCCATCCTCGGACAGGGTCTCCTGGGGACGATCAACCAGGGGATCGGGCTGTTGTTCCAGCACCTGAAGGCGAAGGTCAACGCGGTCCAGCCACCGAACACGCTCACCGTGGCTGCCGGCCAGGCAAGTGCCAGCATCACGTCGTCGGCCGGGGCGGTTACCGTCACGTCGTCAGGTGGCACGCTGGACGTGCAGATCCTGCCGGGGGTCGGCAGGATCGGTCCGAACCTCGTCGGAGGCACGCCTGCTCCGCTGGCGGAGATCAAGGTCGCTCCGGCCACCGCGACGTCGACCTTCAACGGCACGGGGTGGACGTCGACCAGCAAGGGCTCGATAGTCACCGTCGCCCTCAACATCCCAGCCTTTAACCAGCAGATTGCGATCTCCCCGGGCATTCCGTTCACCCTGTTGCCCGGTACCCCGCTCGAGACGGTGATCGACCTCGGCTCGGCGACCAGCAGCGGTGGGACTGCTACGGCCAATGGCGTCACGATCGACCTACTCAAGGGTCTACACGGCGGCGTCCTGCTCAACCTGGGCTCGGCCACCTCGACAGGCAGCACCGTCAACCCGGCTACCCTCCCGAGCAGCTGCACGAGCAACTGCACGCCGACGACCACCACACCGAACACCTCGCCGCCGGTCAGCACCGGTGGAAACGGTGGCAGCAACGGTGGCAGCCCGGCGCCGGCGATCGCTGCGGCGACGTCGCCGACTGCGGTCCACACTGGTGAGTGGTGGTCGGGCAGCCTGCCGGTGTTGGCGGCGCTCGCCGCTCTCGGTGGTGGCCTGCTCGGTTGGCCTCGGCTCCGTCGGTTCGCTCCGGTGGCTCGTCTGGTGGCCAGGTCTCATCGGTGATGCGGCGGGCTCGGGTCGTCGTCGGCCTGGCCCTGGTTTGGGGAGCGCTTGGCGTGTTGGGATACCGGTTGGGATGGCAAGCACACGCCAACCACGGCCAGTCCGCCCTGTTGGGGTCGGTCAAGGCATCCCAGGTGTCGGGGAGCTGCAGCATCGGTGAGCCGACGGTCGACGGCCAGCTGGCCGGTGTGCTGCGGATTCCGAGCTTAGGAGTGACTGCCCCGGTGGAGTCTGGAACCACGGATGCTGTCCTCAGCGTGGCCGTCGGCCACGCTGAGGGCACTCCGTGGCCCGGCACCAGTGGGAGCTCGGTCTTGCTGGCCCACGACGTCACCTATTTCGCCAACATCGGCCGCCTCGTGCCCGGCGACCGCCTCGAGTTCCAGTCGGGGTGCGTGGTCCGGCAGTTCTCGGTGACGGGCCATCAGGTGGTGAAGGCGGGCGCCCCGATCCCGGCCGGTAGTGGTGTCGGCATCGTGCTCGACACCTGCTGGCCGACGAATGCGCTGTGGTACACCCCTGACCGCTATCTGGTCCAGGCGGTGGAGACGGGCATCAGTGCCGCCCGGAGCGCTGGTTCTTCTGCCGGCAATCCTGCACCGGCGGTGGTGCCACCACCGGTGTACACGACGCCGGCGCCGGCTGCCCTGGTTGCCACGGGTATCGATCTGCAGCACAACGAGGAGCCGATGGGAACGATGAGCCTGGCGCCGACGGCATCCCAGGCGTGGGCTCAGTCGCCTGCTCCGCTGGCGTTGGAGATTGCGGCGTTGC
>JAJYAB010000337.1 GCA_021779775.1 Actinomycetes bacterium | reverse complement strand
GGCCCGACACGTTCGGGTCTGGATCGAGCACACCCACCACCACCCGCGTCACGCCGGCGGCGACGATGGCCTCGGTGCATGGCGGCGTCCGCCCATGGTGGCAGCATGGCTCCAGGGTGGTGACCAGCGTGGCTCCCCGGGCCCCCGTGCCCGCCGCACGGAGAGCGACAATCTCAGCGTGGGCACCGCCCGGAGCACTCGTCGCGCCCTCGAACCGGCCGGACGGGGACAGCACCACGCATCCCACCCAGGGGTTCGGTGCCGTGTGGGTCCGGACCGTGCTGGCGAGCGCTACGGCACGGCACATCATGTCGAGGTCCTCGGCCCGCTCACCTTCGAGCGGCGACGGGTTCGGGGCCGATGTCATGGGAGCGTCAGTCTACCGGGCCACGTGGAACGAGCCTCAGCCGGCACCAGGCGACCGCCGGGCTACCCGAACCTCGGGTGCTGCACGTCCCGGCAGCACGGCGGCTCCGGCACGCCGGATCGCCGCTACGGCTTCCCACGGGCGCTCCGCGCCGAAGACCGCCGAACCGGCGACGAGCATCCGGGCGCCGGCAGCCACCACCGCCGGTGCCGTCTGCTCGTCGATGCCGCCGTCGACCTGGAGCACGACGTCGACGAGCCTCGCCTCGTCGAGAGCACGCCGCACCAGGGCGATCTTCGGCACGACCTCCTCCATGAAGCGCTGACCACCGAACCCGGGATGGACGGTCATGCACAGCACGAGGTCGACTTGGCCGAGAAACGGCTCCACCGCTTCGAACGGGGTCTCCGGGTTCACCGCTACACCGGCCCGCATGCCGAGCGAGCGGGCTCGGGCCAACAGGCGTGCGGTGTCGCCGACCTCCACGTGCACGGTGCACCCGTCCGCCCCGGCGTCGCGGAATGCCTCGAGGAGCCCCCCCGGGTCGGTCACCATCAGGTGGCAGTCGAGGAACAGCCCGGTGTGACGCCGGAGCGACCGCACGACCGGCGGACCGATCGTCAGGTTGGGCACGAAGTGGCCGTCCATCACATCGACGTGCAGCCAGTCGGCTTCCGACGCCACCTCGCCGACCGCTTCGGCAAGGGCGCCGAAGTCTGCCGACAGCACGGAGGGAGCGATCCGCAGCATCGGGTCGATCCTACCCATCGGCCGGTCCGGCTCCGAAGGCGTCACCGGGCTGCAGACGCACCCCCCGGGCCCACTCGACAGCGGCCACCGGCCGGCGGCCTTCGACCTGCACGACCTGCAGGTCCAACAGCCCCGATCCTGTCCCGGCGGAAAGACCGCCTCCCGGACGCTCGACCAGCACCCCGGGATGCACCTCGTGGCCCGGCCCAGAGCTGGCCGGCCCCGGCGCCACGATCGCTTCGAGGACGCGCAAGCGTCGTCCGCCCCAGGTGGTCCACGCGCGGCCGAGGCGGACGACCCGCTCGAGGTGCTCCGCTGGCTGTGCCCAGTCCAGCTGGAATTCCCACGGGTCGAGCTTGGCGGCGTAGGTCGGCTCGCCGGACTGGGGCTCGCCCGGGGGCAAGGCCGCCGGGTCGCCCGCCAAGATCTGCACCAGGAGCCGGGCGCCCAGCTCGGCAAGGCGCCCGGTCAGCACCGGCGCCGGCTCGTGCTCGCCGATGAGCACCGAGCGGTTGGCCAGGAGCGGGCCGGTGTCGAGGCCGGCCTCCATCCGCATGATGGTGACCCCGGTCCAGCGGTCGCCGGCCAGTATGGCCCGCTCGACGGGTGCCGCCCCCCGCCAGCGTGGCAGCAGCGAAAAATGCACATTGACCATCGGCACCTGTTGGAGCAGATCGCCAGGCACGATCCGCCCGTATGCCACCACCACACCCAGGTCGGCACCGGAGCCGGCCGCCGCGTGGAGATCGTCGGTGACCGGCAACCCCAGGTCGGCGGCTACCGCCTTCACCGGGCTGGGCACAACGGCCGCACCTCGTCCACGCCGCCGATCGGGCTGGCTCACGACGAGGCAGACGTCGTGGCCGCCATCCACCAGCGCCCGCAACGTAGGCACCGCGGCGAGCGGCGAGCCGAGGAAGACAAGCCGCGCCACCGGCGGGGCCCCCTACCGCTCGACCTGCAGGCGAGCGGTGCCGGCGCCGACAGCCACGTGGTCAGATGGCGCGGTGGCCGGGGCCGCCGGGGGCCAGGCTCGTCCCGCTGGCGGCACTGCCACCGCTGGCGGCACTGCCACTGCCGGCGGCACTGCCACTGCCGGCGCCTCAGCCACTGCCGGCGCCACTGCCACTGCCGGCGCCGAGCAGCCCGAACCCATCGGGGTCGCCAGCAGCCAGGGTCCGCAGCCTTAGCACCCGCAGGGCCTGCCTGCGCTGGTCCTCGTCGAGGCGCTCGACGAGGAGAATCCCGTCGAGATGGTCGACCTCGTGCTGGAGCACGCGGGCCTCGTACTCGGTCGCCTCCAAGGAGAGCGGGTTACCCTCGAGATCCCAACCGGTCAGGTGAACGTCCCGCGGCCGCGCGATGGGCCACGACAACCCGGGGACCGAGAGGCAGCCCTCTTCGAATACCCACTCACCGGAAGATTCGACGATGGTGGGATTGACGACGGTGCGAGGACCGTTCCCGTCGCCGATGTCGTAGACGAACAGGCGCTTCTGCACCCCGACCTGCGGTGCAGCCAACCCGACACCGGGAGCAGCCACCATCGTGTCGACCATGTCATCGGCCAGGGCACGGAGCCGACCGTCGATCTCCTGCACGTCACCAGCCCGGCGTCGCAGCACCGGGTCGCCGTACTGGCGGATCGCATACGTTGCCACCGGCCCATGTTACCGGCCGGCCCCAGACCGGCCTGCTGCACCGCGTCGGCGCCATCACCCGAACGACCAGCTTACGACCTGCCGGACTTGACATCCTCCCCAGGGATGAAGCCCGGGGATTCTTGAGGTGGATGCGACATCACGCCGCGATCGTTTCAGAGGTTCTCGCTGCCGCACGAGGCGGACTTCTGCGAGCAGCCCGCTTCCGCGGAC
>JAJYAB010000336.1 GCA_021779775.1 Actinomycetes bacterium | reverse complement strand
ACGGTGTCCGCCTTGTAGGTCTTCGTGACGTGGTCGAATCGGATCATCGAATAGGGTTCCCCTGGCGACGGTCTCCGCCGTCAGCGCCGGCGTTCTCTGCACGGCGCTCGGCGGGCCGCACGAGGCAGGCCGCACGAGGCTGGCACCACGCTACCAGGACCCGCCCGGGGACGTCCCGCGGCGACGTCGGAGCTCCGCCTCCATGAACCCGTCGATGTCCCCGTCGAGCACGGCGTCGACGTTGCCTGTCTCGACGTCGGTACGCAAGTCCTTCACCAGCTGGTACGGGGCGAGCACGTAGGACCGGATCTGGCTGCCCCAGGCCACGTCGGACTGCGGGCCGGTCAGGGAGTCGATCTCCGCTCGCCGCTCCGCTCGCTGCATGTCGGCCAGCTTGGCTACCAGGATCTGCATCGCTCGTGCCCGGTTCTGATGCTGGCTGCGCTCGTTCTGGCACGACACCACGACACCCGTGGGCAGGTGGGTGAGCCGGACCGCAGAATCGGTCTTGTTCACGTGCTGGCCACCGGCGCCCGACGATCGGTAGGTATCCACCCGGAGATCTTTGTCGTCGATGTCGACCTCCTTGCTCAGGTCTTCGAGGAACGGTGTCACGTCGACGGATGCGAAGCTCGTCTGACGCCGGTGCTGGGAGTCGAACGGTGACATCCGGACCAGCCGGTGCACGCCACGCTCGGCGGCCAGCAGCCCGTAGGCGAACCTCCCCTTCACGATGAAGGTGGCCGACAGCAGACCCGCCTCTTGGCCCTCGGTCGTCTCGTCGACCTCGACCGCCAGGCCACGTCGTTCGGCCCACCGGAGGTACATGCGCAGGAGCATTTCGCACCAGTCCTGGGCGTCGGTGCCGCCCGCCCCGGCGTGCAGCTCGGCGACGGCATCGCCTTCGTCGTACTCGCCGGTGAACAGCGAGCGCAGCTCGAGGTCACCCATACGACGCACCAGACCGTCGACGCCCTCGGCAAGCTCGCCGGCCACCGAGTCGTCGCCCTCCTCGCGCATCAGGTCGTGGAGGACCTCGGCATCGGACAGGCGACTGTCCAGATCCGCCAGCACGGCGATGTCGTCGCCGATCCTGCCGAACTCGGAGGTGAGCCTACGCGCCAGGTCAGGGTCGTCCCACAGATCGGGACGCGACACGGCGGCTTCGAGCTCCGAGCGCCGTTGGCGCAGGCGCTGCAGGCCCAGGTACGACTCGGCTTCGCGCAACCGCCCGCGGAGATCCGCCAGCTCCCCGCCCAGGTCGCGTGGCTCGCCCCCCGCGGCCTCAGGCTGTGCCATGACAGAGCTTGAACTTCCTGCCGCTCCCGCACCAGCACGGATCGTTACGGCCCAGCTTCTCCGTCGCCGTCTTCACCAACGGGACCTGGGCGTCGTCAGCCGGCAGGGGCGCCATCACTGCTCCCCCCCCGCCTCCGGACCGGACCGGCGCCGGCTCGGCGGCAGCGCCCGGGTCCGTCGCCCGGAAGGCTTCGAGCAGGTCAGTGGCTTGCACGGGGTCCTCCGCGGCCACATAGCTCGCCTTGCTCAGGTCGGGCTCCGGCGCCGGCTCGGCGACCACCTGGACGTGCAGCACGTAGCGCAGGTAGTCGTCGTCGATCGCGTCGATGAGCTGGCCGAACAGGTCGAACCCTTCCTTCTGCCAGGCCACCAGGGGATCTTGCTGGCCCATGGCCCGCAGCCCGATGCCCTCGCGCAGGTAGTCCATCTCCGCCAGGTGGTCTCGCCAGCGCTGGTCGATGATCTGCAACATGACCTCACGCTCGACGGCGCGAGCCTCGTCGGCCCCTCCGGGGAACGTCGCGTCGCGCTCCCGGTAGTAGTCGAGCGCCTCCGCCAGGAGGCTCTCGGTCACCTGGGTCGCCGTGGTGGCCTCCGCCAGGTCCTCGACGGTGAACGCGGTCGGATAGTACTGCTCGACCTCGCGCAGCAACACGTCGAGCTCCCAGTCCTCGGGGAAGTCACCCGGGCAGGCGGATGCCACCCGAGCGTCGATGATCGACTCGAGCAGCTCCTCGGTCCGTTCCCTGAGGTCCTCGCCGTCGATCACCTGCAGGCGACGGGCATAGACCACCTTGCGCTGCTTGTCGAGGACCTCATCGTACTTCAGCACGTCCTTACGGATCTCGGCGTTGCGGCCCTCCACCGTGTTCTGCGCCCGTTCGATGGCCCGGCTCACCATCTTCGCCTCGATGGGCACGTCTTCCGGAAGGGCCCGGGTCATCACCCACTGCATCGCCCCGGTGGCGAACAGGCGCATCAGCTCGTCTTCCAACGACAAGAAGAAACGGCTCTCCCCCGGGTCGCCCTGGCGGCCCGACCGGCCGCGCAGCTGGTTGTCGATGCGGCGGCTCTCGTGTCGCTCGCTTCCCAGCACGTACAAGCCGCCTGCCTGGCGGACCCGTTCACCGTCTTCGGCGCATTCCTTCTGCAGCCCAGCCAGGATCTGCTCGTAGTCGGCCCGGCCAGCGTCGGTGGCCAAGTCGAGCCCCTTGGCCAGCGCCTCCTGCATCGCCAACCCCTCCGGGTTGCCTCCGAGCAGGATGTCGACGCCACGCCCTGCCATGTTCGTGGCAACCGTCACCCGTCCGCTCCGGCCGGCCTGGGCGACGATCTCCGCCTCACGCGTGTGCTGTTTCGCGTTCAGGACCTCATGGCGGACACCACGACGCTCGAGCAGCCGGGACAGCACCTCGGACTTGGCCACCGATGCCGTCCCGACGAGGATCGGCTGGCCGAGCTGATGGCGTTCCACGATATCTTCGACCACCGCGTCGAACTTCGCTGCCTCCGACTTGTAGATGTAGTCCGCCCGGTCACTGCGGCCCAGCGGCACATTGGTCGGGATGGGCACCACCGGCATGCTGTAGGTGTTGGCGAATTCCGCCGCCTCGGTCTCGGCGGTACCGGTCATGCCCGCCAGCTTCTCGTAGAGCCGGAAGTAGTTCTGCAGGGTCACCGTGGCCCAGGTGTGGTTCTCTTCCTT
>JAJYAB010000335.1 GCA_021779775.1 Actinomycetes bacterium | reverse complement strand
ATCTGCAGGATGAGGCGCGCGCGCAGCTCGCGGCGCGCCAGCTCGCGGTGCAGGTCGATCATCGCCTGCTTGATCAGATCGGCCGCCGAGCCCTGGACCGGGGTGTTCATCGCCTGGCGCTCCGCCGCCATGCGCAGGCTCCGGTTGGGCGAATTCAGGTCCGGCAGGGGCCGTCGCCGTCCGAGCAGCGTCTCGGTGAAGCCGCGGGAGCGGGCCAGCGCGACCGTCTCCTCCATCGATGCCCGCACCGAGGGAAAGGCGGCGAAGTAGGCGTCGAGGATCTCCTGCGCTTCGCCCGTAGCGATACCGAGCCGCTGGCCCAGCCCGTAGGCCTCCATGCCGTAGGCGAGCCCGTACGACACCATCTTGGCCCGACTCCGCTGGAACGGGGTAACGGCATCGGGATCCACACCGAACACCCGTGCCGCGGTCGCCCGGTGGATGTCCTGCTCCGAGGCGAACGCCGACAGCAGGCCCCGGTCGCCCGACAGGTGGGCGATCACGCGCAGCTCGATCTGGTCATAGTCGGCCACGAGCAGCATGCAGCCCGCCTCCGGGACGAACGCCCGGCGCAGCCGCACGCCCTCATGGCCACGAGCCGGGATGTTGTGGAGGTTCGGATGGTCGGACGACAGGCGACCCGTCCTGGCCACCGTCTGCTGGAACGTGGCATGGATACGGCCATCGGCGGCGACTTCGCCCAGCAGCGTCTCACCGTACGTCGACCGCAGCTTCTCGACCTCGCGATACCGCAGGAGCGACTCCACGATCGGATGCTCGCCACGGAGCCGCTCGAGAGTCTGGGCATCAGTCGAGTATCCGGTCTTCGTCTTCTTGCCCGGTGCCAGCCCGAGGCGGTCGAACAGCACGGTGCGCAGCTGCGGCGTCGAATTCACATTGAACGGCTCCCCCGCGAGCGCCTGGATCTCCGACTCGAAGCTCCGGCATGCTGCCGCCAGATCGTCGGCCACCCGCCGCAGTTCGGCTACGTCTACTCGGATCCCGGTCACCTCCATACGAGCCAGCACCCGTACCAGGGGCAGCTCGACCTCGTCGTAGAGGCGCGCTATGCCGACCGCTGCCAGTGCATGGCGCAGCGGATCCTGCAGCAGTCCGAGCACCACGGCGTGCCGCGCCGCGTTGGCGGCCACGCCGTCGGTCCCCGTCTCGTCCCCGTCCGAGGCCAGCGCCAGCTGGCCCTGGCCGGGAGCCACGCCGCCGGTCCGGAGCTCGACCCCGAGGTGCCGGGAGGCTACGGCATGCAGCTCGGGCCGGCTCGAGGACGGATCGAGCAGGTAAGCCGCCACAGCGGTGTCGAACCGGAGCCCGTGCAGATCGATGCCACGTGCTCCGAACCACCGCAACGGCTCCTTGGCGTCGTGGGCCACCCACCCGACAGCCGGCGAAGCGGTGCAGCGGACCAGGGCGTCGGTCACCTGAGCAGCGCCGAGAAGCGCCTGGTCGAGCCACAGGACCGGCGAACCAGGATCGCTGGTCGACGCCACGGCGAGCCCCGTCGGCGCGCAGCGGCCCGGTTCACCGGACCAGCGGGGCACCAGAGCCACGGGTCGGTCCAACCCTGCCATGACCGCCAACGCGTCGGCTGCCTCGCTCCGGCCGGCCGGCACCACCACCTCCACGGTCGCCAGGTCGAACCCGGCGACGCCGGGCACGGGCTCAGAGAAGGACGGCAAACCTCCGTCCGACCGGGCCGCGCTGCGGGGGGAGGGCTCGCCAGGCCTGCCAGGCGCAGCGCGGATCGGCGCGACGCGCTGCCAGAGCGTCCGCAGCTCGAGCTCGTCGAACACCTGCCGGGCGGCGTCGACATCCCAGTCTCCGAGGAGGAGGTCGTCGATCGCGGTGGCCAGTGGCACATCCCGCACCAGCGGGATGACCTGGGCGTTTCGCCGGACCTGCATCTCGTGCTCCGCCAGGCTCCGGCGGAGCTTGGGCGACTGCTCGTCGAGCGCCCCAAAGATCGCATCGAGCGCCCCGTAGGCCGTCACCAGCTTCGCCGCTGTCTTGTCGCCCACTCCGGGAACGCCGGCAAGGTTGTCCGACGGGTCGCCGCGCAACGATGCGAGCAGGGGGTACGCCGACGGTGGCACGCCGTAGCGCTCGATGATCCCCTGCTCGTCGTACAGCACGGTGTCCGAGATGCCCCTGCGGGTGTAGAGGACCTTGATGTGCGGGTCCTCCACGAGCTGGAAGCTGTCCCGGTCCCCGGTGACCACCACCGCGTCGCGACCCGCGTCGCGCGCGAAGGTCGCCAAGGTGGCCAGCACGTCGTCGGCCTCCCAGCCCGACGCGTCGACGGTCGTGATCCGAAGCGCCTGCAGCACACGCCGGACCAGGGCGAACTGCGGCACCAGGAGCTCCGGCGTGTCGGGCCGGTTTCCCTTGTAGTCCGCCACGATGGCGTCGCGGAAGGTGGGCTCGGGCCGGTCGAAGGCGACCGCCATGCCGACCGGACGATGGTCGCGCAGGATGTTCACGAGCATTGCCGTGAAGCCGTGGACGGCATTGGTCACCGTGCCGGTGGTGTCGCCAGGTCGGTCGGCAGCGCGAAGAACGCGCGGAACACCAGCGAATTGCCGTCGAGCAGGTAGAGCGCGCCAGAGCCGGACGCCCGATCGCCGCCGGCCGGTCCCCCCGGTCCCTCCACTACGGCACGAGCTGGCCGTCGAGGATCTGCTGCGCCACCGCGCGCATGCCCAGGCGGCGGGCCATGGCCGTCTTCTGGATGAAGGCGAACGCATCGGCCTCGGCCAGGTCGTGGCGGTCCATCAAGACGCCCTTGGCCCGGTCGACGACGCGCCGGGTCTCGAGCTTGCCCTCGAGCGTGGCGACCTCGTCCGTGAGCCGGGCCGCCTCCTCTTCGATGGCGCGGTACTCCTCGAACCGCGCCAGCGCCACCTCGATGGCCGGGATGAGCTCCCCGCGCTGGAACGGCTTCACCAGGTAGGCTGCCACCCCGGCATCGCGGGCCTCCTCGATCAGGTTCCGTTGG
>JAJYAB010000022.1 GCA_021779775.1 Actinomycetes bacterium | reverse complement strand
CCGGCTGGCCCTGCTTACATTTGGGGGCCATCGACTGGATGGGCGGCATGATCCCGGTCGGGAAGTTATGGAGCTGCGCCATCCATCTGTTGACGCCCGACCAGGTGACGTTGCGGCCCTGGGCCTTGATCGCTGCCACCAGCATCGCCGCGCCGGACCAGTAGCCGGTGGTGGCGGGAGACTCGAGGTCCGCCTCGTCGTTGAGCGCGGGGGCGTACTGCTTGATGGCGTTGACGTACTGCGTCTCCGCCGCCAACGTCGTGCCGTTCCCCCCCGGTTGGCCATTGGGCTGGTTGGCCTCGTCTCCGCCCCAGACGCCGTTCACCCACGGTCCCGCCAGGGTGGCCAGGCCAGCCACGCTCGTAGCCCACGAGCCCCACCCGATGGTGGGCCGGTAACCGAGGCGCTGTGCTGCCGATACGCACAGGGGCCAGCCCAGGGTGTCGAAGTCCCAGTAGTCGACGTGGAGCGAACGCATCTTCAAGATGAGCGGGGTGCAGTCGCCGGAGGTGATGCTGTACGAGTCGGTGCTCACCACGTCGGCGCCAGCTGCCTGCCATGCCTTGACGAAGTCCGGAACGTAGGGGGAGACGTCGACGACCTGCGAGTCGTAGAGGATCGCCACCCGCATCCCCGGCTTGAACAGGTGCTGCTGCTTCAGCCCGGCGATCGAGTCGAGGGTCCAGGCCAGCGCGTTGCCGACCAGGGGGTAGACGTTCGGGTACCTCGACTCGAACGGCTTGATGGTGACGCCGAACACGTAGGTGGGGATGCCGAGATGCACGACGTAGTCGTTGTACGGGTCGCTGAACGACCCGAAGAGGGCGAAGACGTTGTCCTGGCTGACCAGGCGCCGGACGTTGGCTGCCGCCTGCGTGGAGCTGAACTGGTCGTCGAGGATGTCGAGCTTCAGCATCCGACCGTTCACCCCGCCCTGGGCGTTGACCATGTCGAAGTAGGCCTGGATCGGGCCGGTGAACTCCTTGCCGAGGAAACCGGCGAACCCCGACAGCGGCGCGTCGACCCCGACGGTGATCGAATTGGAGGTGACACCCTGCGCCGTCTGCCCGCCTGGAGCGCTGCCCGACCCGCCGGACCCGGCCGACGTCGACGTTGCCGACGTCGACGGGCTGCTGCTGCATGCGGCGGCCAGCAACCCCACGCTGACCAGCCCGACGAGCAATGCCCGTCTCGGCCGCCTCCCCTTCCTCCAGGACCTCTTGCCGCTGTCGCCTCGGAACCACCGTGCTGCTGCGCTCATCCCACGTTCCCCTCTTCTTGTTCTGGGTCTTCTTGTTCTGGGTCTTTCTGTTCTGCAGTCATGTACAGGTTCACCAGTTCGGGTGAGGCGCTCAATGCTGCCGCTGTGCCCGACAGCACGCTCACCCCTTTTTCCAACACGACCGCCCGATCGGCCACCTCGAGGACAAGCTCAACGTACTGCTCCACGAGCACCAACGTGATGTCCTCTTCATCGCGCAGTGCGGCAAAGAGCATGTAGATCTGCTCGATGACGAGCGGGGCCAGTCCCAGCGAAGGCTCATCCACCAGAAGAACCCGGGGGGCGCTCATGAGACCGCGGGCCACCGCCAACATCTGCTGCTCGCCTCCCGACAAGCTGCCCGCCCGCTGTCCTCGCCGGCTCATCAGGATCGGGAATCGACCGGTCACCCGCTCCAACTCGTCCCGGAGGGCCCGGCGACTGAGCCGGCGCTGGTACGCGCCCATGACCAAGTTCTCTTCGACGGTCAGTCCCGGGAAGATGCCGCGACCCTCGGGCACCAGCGCCACGCCGAGCCGGACACGTGATTCTGCGGGGACCCGAGCCATGTCACGGCCAGCCAGCCGCACCTTCCCATGGTGCGCTGTGGCCAGGCCGGCCAGCACCCGCAGCGTGGTGGTCTTGCCGGCGCCGTTGCGCCCCAGGACAGCCAGCACCTCGCCGGCGGCTACCGACAGCGTGACATCCCGCACTGCCGGCACTGCTCCATAGCGGACAGCGAGGTGCTCGGCTTCCAGCAACGACGGACGGCCCTGCCCATCGACAGGCGGAGAGACGTCGGGATGCTCAGCCTGCGGCACCGGATCCACGCTCCTTCCTCGTGCCGAGGTAGGCCTCCGCTACGGCGGCGTCGGCCAGCACGTCGGTCGTCGGCCCCGACGCGATGACCTCGCCGAAGTTGAGCACCGTCGTGCGATCGGCGAGCGAGCGAACGAACGACATGTCGTGCTCCACGACCAGGACCGTGGTGCCCATCTCCGCGGGCAGACGTCGTAGCAACGTAGCCAGGTCGGCCGTCTCGGCCGGGTCCATCCCGGCGGAGGGCTCGTCTAGCAGGAGCAGTCGGGGCGCCGCTGCCAGGGCTCGCGCCAGCTCGAGACGGCGCCGGTCCCCGTACGGCAACTCGCTGGCACGCCGGTTCTCGACGTCCTGGAGACCGACGAAACGCAGGGCTGCGCGGGTGAGCGACGACAGCTGCCGGTCTTGGCGGACCGCCCGTGGTAGGCACAGCATGGATGCGATCATGCCAGCGGAGCGGAACCGTCCGAAGCCGACACCGACGTTCTCGGCGACGGTGAGTGAGCCCACCACCGAGAGGTTCTGGAACGTCCGCGCCATACCCAGCCTCCCTCGGACCACCGGGGCGAGCGAGGTGACATCCTGATCGGCGAAGCGCACCCGACCAGAAGTAGCGACCTGGGCACCGCTGATGACGTTGAACAGGGTGGTCTTGCCGGCGCCGTTCGGACCGATCAGCGCTGCCACCTCACCTTCGGTAACGGCCAGGGTCACGTGCGCGTTGGCCATGACACCACCGAACGAGACGGTGACCTCGCTCACTTCGAGCAATGGCGCCATCACCCGGCCGGCTCTCCGTCGGGTGCGGCACCCATCGGCTCAGACCCAGCCGGTGCCGGCTCCCCGGAACGGCTCGTGACGCCAGCGGCACTGTCTGGTTCGATGGACTGGCCAGCTCGTGTGATTGGGTGGGAGGAAAGGCGGTCTTCTGCGGCACCGGCCCCAAAGCGGCCGAGGTGGAACGTACGGCTACCAGCGAAACCCCTCAGACCGCTGCCTCGTGATCGCCGAGCCGGCAGCAACGACGCCAGGCCCTGCGGCCGCAGGGCGACCAGAGCGACCACGACCGCTCCGGAGATCACCTCGGGCCAGGCACTGGATGTCGTACCGGACTGCCCCTGGATGAGCTGAGGCAGCACTCCGAAGAGGAAACCGGCGATGATCGGCCCGGCGAGCGACTCCACGCCTCCGACGACCGAGTACAGCAACAACGCGATCCCCAGCTGGATGTCGAAATCACTGGCCTGGAAGCTCGTCAGCAGGATGCCGTAGAACGCCCCGCCCAGTCCGGCGATGAACGAAGCGAGCAGGAACGCGCTCATCCGGACCCGGCGGGGGCTCACCCCGAAGTGGGCGAGGGTGGTCGGCGCATCGCGCGCCTTGTACAGCAACGAGCCGAACGACGAACGCCGCACGTTCCAGACCAGGACATAGCACACCACCGTGCAGGGAAGGACGACCAGGTACAGGTGCGCCGACTCGAACAGGTCGATCCCGAAAAGATGGCCGCGCGGCAGCTGACCGCTCAGGTGGGGGTTCAGGAACAACCATGAGGTGGCCGCCTCGGCGAAGGCCACCGAGGCCACCGCGAACTGCAAGCCCGACAGCCGTAGCGCCGGTATGCCTGCCACCGCGCCCACCACCATGGTGATGACTGCCGCCGCCAGCACGGCCAGGGGAAGCGGCACGCTGTGCTGGACCAGGGTGGCTGTGCTGAACGCCCCGATGCCCGCGTAGGCACCGTTCATCAGGCTCACCTGACCGCCCCAGCCCACCAGCAGGACCAGGCTCAGCGACTCGAGCACGTAGACGAGCGCCGTGGTCCCCGCGAAGCCCCAGAACTCGGAGGTCCCCGGCACGACCACCACGACGACGGCCACCGCTACGGCGACGAGCACCATGACGACCCGCGCGGCGCCTCGGATCGTGTTCCCTGCGCCGCTGCCGCGGGCAGGTACCACCCGCTGGACCATACGCCGGCGGATCTCGTCGATCCGGCTCATCCACCGGTCCATCCAGTAGGGACGCGGGACCGGGCTGATCGCCGGCCCTTCCTCGAAGCTGCTGGCCCAGGAGCGCCGGACAACCAGCAACAGCACCAGGAGCACTAGGGTCACCAATTCGGCGGCCCCGGCCGTGGTCGTGTGCAACGTGATCAGGCTCCGCACGATCCCGACCACCAGTCCACCGACGAAGCTCAGCGGCAGGGAGGTGAGTCCGCCGACAAGCGACGCGGTGAGGGCCTGCACTTCGAGCAGCGGGAACGTGGCCGCACTGGCAACCTGCAGGGGAGCGATGAGGATCCCTGCCAGGCTTGCCAGCAGGGCGCCGAGTGCCCAGTTGAAGCGGGCCACCTGGGCGATCCGCACACCCATGAGCCGGGCCGACTCCTGGTTCTCGGCCGCCGCACGAACGGCCGTGCCGAATTTTGTCCGCCGGAGGAACAGGCCAAGCCCCCCGGCAGCCGCCGCCGCGATCAAGAAGATGGCGAACTGCTGGTACGAGAACGAGACCGACCCGATCGTGACATTCCGATCCGGCAGCAGCAGGGGCGAGCGCTGGGGTTCGGAGCCGAACAACAGCACGACCACCCCAGTGGTGAGCGCCAGCACTGCCAACGTGGCGATCAGCTTGACCGTCGGCGCGGCCCGGGCCACCGGCCGGATCACGACCCGTTCCACCACGAGCCCGTAGACGACAGTAGCAAGCACCGCCACGATCGCTGCCGACCATGCCGGCCACCCGTACGTGACACTGAAGTCGGTGTACAGGTAGGCACCAAGCATGGCGAAGGCGGCATGGGCGAACGAGAGCACGCCCGTTGACCGGTACATGAGGGTGATCGTGACCGCCACGAGGGAATAGACAGCCCCGGTGAAGATCCCGACGAGCACACCGTCTACGTTGACCAACGACTCCCCCTCGACGCGCCTTGCCGCATCCCTCGGAGCCGGTCAACACCGAGGGGACGGCAGTTCGGTGCCGTCTGCGCATCGGGACAGTAGGGCCACCCGATGCTCGTGTCAACGGATGGCAGGCGTGCCATCTCTTGGCGCGCACCGCTGACGTAAGCCATCAGCAGCCCACCATACCCACCGGCGGCAGGCCCAGGGGCGACCGGGTCCGGGCGCCGACGCTGCGGGCCGACATATGCTGCTACATCGTCTCGTCCGGTCACTCGAGCGAGGTCACTCGAGTGCGGACCATCCCCATGCGCACCCCAGGAGACCCATGAGCCCAGCACTGTCGATCGAAGAGCGCTACAACCAGGAGATCGCTGACAAGTTCTTGGAGCTCACGTCGAACGCAGCCGGCGGGCTGCCCGGATACTTGGGCATCGAGCTCGTGTCGTTCGCCCCCGGCAAGCTCTGGGGCCGTGCGGTCGTGACCGAGGAGCTGTTGACGCCGTTCGGCAACGCCCACGGTGGCGCGCTCGCCGCGATCGTCGACCACATCACCGGAGTGGTCGTCTACCCCCTCATGAAACCGGGGCAGTGGGCAGCTACGACAGAGGTGAAGCTCAACTACATCGCACCGGTCCAGGCAGGCATGCTCGAGACCGAGTCCAGCGTGCTCGCCATGACCAACCGCAGTGCCGTCGTCCGAGGAGAGATCTACTACCAGGGACGCCTCGCCTGCGCGGCACAGGGCACGCTGACGATCGTCGATCCGAAACCGTGACGCGGCAACGCTCCGTATCGACTCAAGACCCCACTGCGTCGCGCACCGTCGCGCCGACCCGCTCGATGCCCTCGTCGGCCTCAGGCACTGCTCCGGCGAAGAAATGCCAGACGTGGACCATGTCCTCAGCCTCGACGAGCGTGACCCGGACATCGTGCGACCGTGCCCGGTCCACAAGGCGACGGGCATCGTCGAGGAGCACCTCGTCGGTGCCGACCTCGACGTGTAGGGGCGGCAGCCCGTGCAGGTCGGCAAAAATCGGGCTGATCGACGGGCGGCCGGCCTCGAAATCTCCCCGGTAGAAATTTGCCCAACGATCGAGATCGTCGGCACGGACCATCGGATCCACATCCTTTCGGCTGCTGATCGTCGATCCCGACTGGGTCAGGTCTGCCCACGGCGACAGGCAGACACCCAGCGCGGGGAGCGGAACCCCCCCGTCACGCAACGCCACGAGGGTGGCGACCGTGAGACCACCACCGGCGGAGTCACCGGCGATCACGGTGCGGGCGGGCGACACGCCGCCGGCGAGCACCCAACGGTACGCGTCGACAGCGTCGTCGAGGGCAGCCGGATACGGGTGCTCCGGAGCCAGCCGGTAGTCCACGGCCAGTACCCGGGCGTCGGCAGCACGAGCCAGGTGGGTCAGCATCGGCCGGTGCGTATCGAGCCCACCGATGCAGTACCCGCCGCCGTGGAGGTACACGATGGTCGCACCGGCGGCGCCACCGGGGACGGCGATCCACTCGGCACGCACGCTGCCGGCATCGACGGGCGTCACGGCGACACCCTCGGCGCTGGGAAGGAACGCCCCGAGCGCGGCGTAGCCGTCCCTCCACTCCGCGAGGGTCATCTCCTGGTCGCCCCTGCCTGCTGCAGTCGTGCGGAGCATGGTCACGATCGATTCGAGAGCATCACTGCGCATACCGGATCCTCCATCTGTCGCCGGTCATCGTGTCGCCGGTCATCGGTCTAACGTTCCGAAGGTGTCCCACCGGGTGAGCGCCCGTCCGGCGGCCAGGGGTCGACCCCGTCTTCGAGCGGCACCTCGAGCGATCGCAGCAGCGATGAGAACAGGCGCCAGTTCCCGATGGCGACGACGAGCTCGACCAACGCGTCGGTGTCGCCGATGGCCTCGACGCACTCGCGCCACGTGACATCGCTGATCGTGCCGTGGGCCAAGGTCTCGTCGGTCGCAGCGAGGACCGCCCGCTCTGCCGCACCGAAACGGTCGCTGCGCTCCCAGTCACGCACCGCCAGCAGATCATCATGGTCGACACCAAGGTGCGTGGCCACCCGCCAATGCTGGGTCCACTCGTAGACCGAGTCGGTGCTCCACCCGATGCGCATGATGATCAGCTCGCGCAGGCGGGCATCGAGCCGGCCATGCCACAGCAGCGCGCTCAGCATGTCGTTCAGCGCAACAGCGACGGGCGGGTTCTGCAGAAGGACCCGGAACACCGCGAGCTCGGCCATCATCTCCGGCACACCGGCAGCGCTGGCAGCAGCCCGGGCCTCATCAGCTGGCAGGAGCGGGATGCGTGGCATGCTCGGGCTCACGGCACGACCACCGCGTGCACAGGCGGCTCGGCGTCGCCCTCCCCTGCCATGGTGGAGAGCAACGAGCCGACTCGACCGGCATCGAGCGGCTCGACACGACGAGGCAGCGCGGCGAACGGGTAGGTGCCTGCGGCGAGGAGGTCGAAGGCCCGGCGATAGGCAGGGGCGTCGACCCCGAGTGCTCCCATGATGTGCAGCTCCTTGTAGACGATCAGATCCGGCACGAACCCCGGAGTGTCCATCGATCCCCGGGTGCCGGCCACGACGATGCGACCGCCGGGCCGTGCCAGCGAGACCGCCTGTGCAAGCGCGCCAGGAGCTCGTGCCGTCACATCGACGACCACGTCGGCCAGGCCTCCGGTGGCGTCGTGCAACGCGCCAGCCGGGTCGGTGTCGGCAACATCCACGGCGAGATCGGCGCCGAACTCCTGCGCCAGGGCGAGCCGCCCACGGTCGCGAGCCCCGAGACCGGTGACCATGACGAACCCCGCCCCCGCCTGCTTGGCGGCACTGGCTACGCACAGCCCCCGAATCCCCGGCCCGAGCACGGCCACCACCTCTCCGGGCTGCATCCCAGGAACCTCGACGCCCCAGCGGATGCCGGCGCCCAGCGGGTTGAACACTGTCGCCAGCACTGGGTCGATCCCGGCGGGAACCGGCAGCAGCAACGTGTCGGGCGGCAGATGGAGATGGGTCGCGTACCCGCCCCACAGGCCGGGCGCCCGGTCGACGTCGACAAAGCCGAACATGTCGGCGAGACCGTGACGCGCGCAGCGCCGGTACTCGCCGGCCTGGCACGGTGGGCACTCGCCGCAGGACTGGAACACCTCAACGGCGACCCGGTCGCCTGCCTGGACCCCCCATCGTGCGGCGGCAACCGAGCCAACCTCTTCGACCGTTCCGACGATCTCGTGCCCGGGGACGAATGAGAAGCCGGCGGGCAGATGGCCGGTGAACTGTTCGTGGTCGGTACCGCAGAGCCCGCATGCCTCGACGCGAAGCACTCCGGTGTCCTCGGTGATCTCCGGCAGCGGGAGCTCACGTTCCTGAAGCCGGCGAGGCTCCTCCAAGACCAGGGCAGATGCCCGCTGCGGGCTCACGACGCTCGCCGCGCCCGCTGCGCCTCGGACCAGCTCAGACCCGCATCGGCGTCGAGGTCATGCGGCAGGCCGAGCACCCGCTCCGCGACGATGTTGCGCTGGACCTCAGATGTGCCCCCGCCGATCGTCAGCGCGGTGGCGAACAGGAACCCGTGGTGCCACAGCTCTGCCGGAGCGCCGAGCGGCCCGACATCGGTCAACATGCCTCCCGAGCCCGACAGATCCTTCGCCAGCCCCATGATCGCCTGGCCATGATGGTCCGACAGCACCTTGCGGATCGACGCCTCAGGACCGGGCGGCACCCCCTTGATCGCAGCCGTGACCGTGCGCAGGCGGATCAGCCGGAGGATCTCGTCATCGATGTGCAGCTGGGCGACACGCTGGCGCAGCAGGGGGTCGGCCACGCCGCCACGTTCGCGGACCAGCGAGATGAGATCCTGGGCTGTCGGCCCACTACCCCACAGCGCACCGCCAGCCGACAGGGAGACCCGCTCGTTGCCGAGGGTCACCTTGGCTAGCTCCCAGCCCCGGTTCTCCTCGCCGATCAGGTTCTCGGCCGGTATCCGGACGTCGGTGAAGAACACCTCGTTGAAGAGGTGTGCACCGGTCAGCTCGATGAGCGGCCGGACCTCGATGCCCGGCAGGTCCATCGGGCACACGAAGTACGAGACTCCCTGGTGCTTGGGAACCTCCGGGTTGGTACGAGCGATGAGGATACCGAACCGGGCCCAATGGGCTCCCGAGTTCCAGACCTTCTGACCGTTGACCACGTACTCGTCGCCGTCGCGTACAGCGCTGGTCGCCAGGTTCGCCAGGTCCGAACCGGCCCCCGGCTCGGAGAACAGCTGGCACCAGAAGTCCTCACCGGCCAACAGTCCCGGCAGGTAGCGCTGCTGCTGCTCGCGCGTGCCGGCATGCAGGATCGTGGGACCGGCCCACCCGATCCCGATCGGATTGATCGGCCGGCGCACACCGGCCGCAGCCAGCTCTTCGTCGATGACGAGCTGCTGGACGGGGTCGGCATCCAGGCCCCACGGCGCGGGCCAATGTGGGACGACATACCCGGCCTCCGCCAACTGCCGCCCGCTCGGGGACGGGTTCGCTGCCAGCCAGTCGATGACCGCGCGCCGGGACGGGTCGTCAGCAGGGGGAAGGTCGAAATCCATCGGGCCTCGCTTCGCTGTCTCGTGCTGTACCTCGGACCGTGGACATCTCAGACCGTGGACCTGGACCGGTCACCGGCTCGGCCGGAGCGCTGGGGCCGTTCGCCGGCTCCCGGCGATGCCCTCCGGTCAGCGGTTCTAGCACATGCGACGGCGATCGTCTCATGCCTGGCCACCACGCCAGCTCCGAAAGAAGCACCCGACCGGTACGACCCGGTCAACCGAGGTCAACGTGGACGTTCTTCGGTTGGCTGTAGAGCTCCATCGCCCAGCGGCCGCCCTCGCGCCCCTGCCCGCTCTGCTTGAAACCGCCGAAGGGCGCGTTGTGCGGAACGACGCCATAACCGTTGACCCACACGGTGCCGGCCCGGATACGTCTGGCAATTCGGTGGGCCCGGCCGACATCGCGAGTCCACACGCCTGCGGCCAGCCCGTAGGGCGTGTCGTTGGCCAGTGCCACGAGCTCCTCCTCGTCATCGAAGGGGAGGACCGCGGCAACCGGACCAAAGATCTCCTCGCGGACCAGCTCGGATTGGTGCGAGGCACCTACGACGATGGCCGGGTTAAGGAAGTACCCGGCGGCCAGGTCACCCCCCGGGCGGTCGCCACCGCACACGACCTCAGCGCCATCGTCGACAGCACGAGCGAGGATGTCCTCCACCCGTTGACGTTGCGTAGCCGAGATCAACGGACCGAGCACCGTACCCCGAGCTGCCGGATCACCCACCGGCAGCAGCTTGGTCGCCGCCACAACGGCGGGAAGGACGTCGTGCAGCACCGACCGCTCGATGAACAGTCGGCTGCCGGCCACGCACGCCTGACCGGTGAGGGCAAAGGCACCGATCGCCGCACCGAGACCGACCCGACCGAGGTCCGCATCGGCGAACACGACGTTGGGTGACTTGCCACCAAGCTCGAGCGCGACGGGAACAAGCCGGTCGGCTGCCCGCCGAGAGACCTCGCGTCCCGCTGCGCGCGAGCCGGTGAAGCTGACCCTGTCCACATCCGGATGCCCGACCAGAGCCTGCCCCTGCTCCACCCCACCAAGAACGACGTTCACCACCCCGTCGGGCAGGCCAGCTTCCGTGCACAGCTCGGCGAAGCGCAGCGCTGGGAGCGAGGCGAGCGGAGACGGCTTGACCACGACCGTGTTGCCCGTGGCGAGCGCAGGACCGACCTTGGAGCCGAGGAACAACGACGGCGTGTTGTACGCGGTGAGAACGGCGACCACGCCATAGGGCTCGGGAACGACGTAGTCAAGCGCGCCAGAGGCGCTGAGCGGCACGACCTCGCCCCCGAACTTGTCGATCCACGAGGCGAAGTACGCCAGGTTCTTGGCGAGCGCGGCAACCGAGAACCTCCGTACGAGGTCGAGCGGCACCCCGTTCTCCGCGCTCTCCAGCGCGGCGAGCTCATCGGCGTGGTCCTCGACAAGGCGGGCCAAGCCGTCGAGCAGGCGCTGGCGACGCCCCGGAGAGGTCGATCCCCACTCACCTTCGAAGGCGGCCCTCGCCTGCTGCAACGCCCTGCCGACCTGGTCGACAGGTGTAGCCGGCAGTTCACAGAGCACCGAGCCGTCCGCTGGGTTCTCGCACACGAACGGCGTGCCGTCCTCCGGCCAAGCACCACCGATCCGGGCTGCGGCCCTCGGGAGGATGATCGTCACCTCGACCTCGCTTCCCCCTCGTCGTGCGGCGCCGATGGCCCCACGCGATGCCGGCACCATACTGTGTGGCACCATAGAGTGTCGAGATGAGCCTCGGCACGGTCATAAGCTACCGCACGGTCGAAAGCTAGCGTACGGGACCATCAGTGCAGCGCCGGCGCTGCAGCACCCGCAGACCCGGTTGACACCCTGCGGTGTCACGATGAGACTGGGCAGTGCGTGCAAGGGGGACGGGTGGGGCTGACAGCAGGCGAGGCACGGATTGGAGACGAGCTCGGCGACGTCGAGCCCCAGTCGGCTCCCGCGCCTGCCGCCAGCCCCCACCTCGGCCCGGGTGGGACCCTGACCCTTCCCGAGGCTCTGACTCTTCCCGAGGCTCTGACTCTTCCCGAGGAACAGCGGCTGACCGCTCGAAATCGCATCCTCCGCGCTGCGAGGACGGTGCTGGCAGAACGTGGACTGGCCACTCGCGTGGAAGATGTCGCCGCGGCTGCCGGCATCGGACGCCGCACCGTCTTCCGGCACTTCGCCTCGCGCGACGCGCTCCTCGCCGCCGCGATCACCAGCTCCATGCAGAGCTACGGAGACCACATCCCTCGACCAGCGACCGACCAGGACGTGCATGCCTGGCTCGAGGTCGCCCTCCCCGCCATCCACCGGATGAACGCCCGTCATGGACGCATCTACTGGGAGATCGCGTTCGCCCAGGGGCTCGACGGCGAGCTGGCCGACGTTGCCGAGACCCGGAAGGTGGCGCGAAACCAGCTCGTGCAGCAGTTCACACGCATGGCATGGCATGCCGCCGGCAGCCAAGGGCAACCGCCGCGGTGGCTGACAGACACCTTCGCCATACACCTGTCGGCCTTCGCCACCGAAGCTCTCGTGGGCGATTTCGGGCGCACGCCGGAAGAAGCAGGGCAGTCGGCGGCCCGGGCACTCGGTGCCGCGCTCGCCACGGCCGTGTACGAGCAGGGCAGTCGACCTACCATCAGAAGGGACTCGACGTGAGCACCTCGATCTTCCCCCCAACGAGTGTCACTTCACGAGCCGAGACCGGGCGTGCCGCGCTCTTCTTCGGGCCGGGCCGCGACATGGAGATCGTCGACCTCCCCGTGCCGGGACCAGAGCCGGGCGCCATCGTCGTCCGGGTGACACGGGCCAACATCTGCGGCTCCGACCTGCACATCTGGCGCGGCGACGGGTGGCTGGCCGCCATGGGACGCGACGACGGCCGGATCATCGGCCACGAGATGACCGGCGTGGTGCACTCGCTCGGCGCGGGGGTCACGCGTGACTGGGCCGGCCGCCCCCTAGCCGTCGGCGACCGGGTGGCATACCAGTACTTCGCTCCGTGCGGGCGCTGCCGCTCGTGCCTGCGCGGCATGAGCGAGGCGTGCGCACGCTCCTTTAAAGTTCTCCAGGGACCACCGTCGGTCTTTCCCTACTTTCGCG
>JAJYAB010000334.1 GCA_021779775.1 Actinomycetes bacterium | reverse complement strand
CGTGCCGAGCACGCGCGCGTCGGTGCGGATCGGCAGGGCGTCCGCGTCGCGTTCGGCGCCCGAGGCCAGGACCACGAAGCGCCCGGACCGGTCACCCTCACTGATGTCGCGCGAGAGCTGCAGGAGCCCCGCTCGTCGATCCATCGCCTGCTCACTGATCTCGTGAGTCTGGGGCTGCTCACTCGGATGGACGACGTCACGTACGCTCCCGGTCCGCGGCTTGCGCAATGGGGCGAGGTGGCCGCACGAGCGTTGGACCTGGCCCAGGTTTCGCGGCCGCTGCTGGAGCATCTCCGCGACCGCACCGGCGAGAGTGTGCGCCTCTACGTACTCGACGGAGACAGTCGTGTCTGCGCGGCGACAGTCGAGGGCACCTTCGAATTGCGCCACATCACCCAGGTCGGGCGCCGCCTGCCGCTGCGGGTCGGGGCGGCCGGCAAGCTGCTCCTGGCGTATGGAAGCTCCGAATTGCAGCGGCGTGAGCTCGGGCTCGCCGTGACCGACCCTGTCTCGGTTGGTGCGCTGCCGGCCGGCGAGCTCGAGCGGCAGCTAGGCGAGATCCGTCAGTCCGGCTGGTCTGTCTCCATCGCCGAACGCGAGGAGGGACTGGCCGCTGCAGCCGTTCCTGTCAGGGATCGCACCGGGCGGGTCGTCGCTGCCCTGTCGATGTCGGGACCTTCAAGCCGCCTGTCTTCCAAGAGGCTGCAGTCGATGCGACCGGTCATGGAAGCGGAGTCGGGCAAGCTCAGTCGAATGCTCGGATGGCAGGAGGCGTCTCCTGGGACCATCGGTGATCTCGGGCGCGCGTCAGGAGACGAACGCCGGTCAGCTGACCATGAGGCCTCGCCGTCAGGACGGCCGCGGAGTCGCGCCGGGCGGCCGGGCGTCACGGCCCGGACCCTCTGAAGAAGGGCCCGCATGAAGACCCTTGACAAGTCCGTCGAGACTGATCAACCATTGCCCGGACTGTTCCCACTCTTAGTACCCCATTCCCGGTATATGGAATTGTAGGTGGGTCTAGGCGCAGACTCCGAGCCTGAAGAGGCGCATCGACCGGGCCAAACGAGACGGTGCCGGGTCGACGCATCGTCTCGTGAGCACGCAGCCCCACGGCATCGGTCCCCGAGGCGTCGCGCTCGGTGATCCCACCGCAACCCACGTGTGGTGCAGGGACAGTGCTGGTCCCATAGCAGGAGGAGCGCTCTCGATGCTTGACATTGGTAAACGGGCAGGAACACGCTACGTCCTTGTCGCAGGGTCGATCATTGCCCTGGTTGCTGCGTGCAGCCCGACGGCGACGAACCCACCTGCGGGCTCGGCGGCCGCGACCAGCGCACCTGCGGGCTCGGCCGGGGCGACAGCCAGCGAGGGCGCAAGTTCGAGCGGCCCGATCAAGATCGCGATCATCGATGCTCAGAGCGGTCAGCTGAGCTCGCTCGGGGCCGACGAAGTCCAGGGAGTGACGCTCGCGGTCAATGCCGCGAACGCGGCGGGCGGGATTGACGGTCGGCAGATCCAGCTCCAGACCTTTGATGACAAGGGCGACCCAACGACTTCCACGAACGTGGCCCAGGCTGTTGTGAGCGGTGGGTACATCTTCGTTTTCGGGCCCGCAGAGAGCACCGACACGATTGCGGTTGCGCCGATCCTCAACAAGGCCCAGATCCCGCTGATCACGTCGGGCCAGTCGGATGCCATTGCCAACCTGCACGACCCCTTCGTGTTCCTCAACACCCCGACCAGCAGCGCCTTCGATTCGACGCTCGCGACCTACGCGGTGACGACGAAGGGCTACAAATCCATCGCCATGATCTCGAACAACGACTCCTACGGGAAGAGCGAGCACGACGCCTTCCTCACGGCGCTGAAGGCCCTAGGAGTGACCCCCGTCGCCGACCAGGTCGTAACGCCGGATCAGAAGGACTTCAGCTCGGCGCTTACCTCGATCCGCCAGACGAACCCGCAGGCGCTGTTCATCGGGGCGGAAGAGGTCGAGAGCGGCCTGATCGTCAACCAGGCCAAGAGCCTCGGCTTGACCGCACAGATCATTGGCGGCGCGCCCATCCTGGCCGTGCCGTTCCTTCAGACTGCGGGTCCAAATGCCGACGGGTGCATCGGCACCTCGCCGTACATTGGCAACAACGTGAACGACCAGACCAAGGCGTTCGCGGCGGCGATCCAGAAAGCGTACGGGGCGACGCCCGACCTGCACCAGGCCAAGGCGTATGACGGTGCACAGATCGTCATCCTGGCTCTCAAGCAGACGCACGGCCAGGGTGGCAAAGCCCTCGCCGATGCAATCCGCGCCACGAAGTACAACGGACTGGTCGGTTCGTTCAGCTTCGATGCCGACGGCGTCGGTGTTCATCAGACCCAGCTGGCTGTGATCCAGAACGGCCAGGCCGTTCCGCTGCAGTAGGGGCGGGTTCGGCACTGGGGGAGATGTGGGGGCCGCAGGCGCCTGGCGCACCAGCAACGGGTCGTCGGGAACGTATGAAGCGGGATGACACACTCGTTTCGTCGATGTCTGTGGCCGCCCACTCTGGGCAATCATTGACCGTCACCTATCACGGAGCCTGTGGTGGAGGTATTCGTCCAGACTGTGGTCGGGGGACTCACGTTCGGGGCCATCTATGCCCTCGTGGCGCTGGGCTTCAGCCTGATCTACCGGACCATGGCCCTCGTGAACTTCGCCCATGGCGACGTCCTGATGCTCGGGGCCTACCTGGGCTCGACGATGATCCTCAGTTTCCGGCTCCCCGTCGCGGTCGCGATGGTGGCGTCCACGCTGCTCACGGCGGCGGTGGGCATCGGCATAGAGCGGATCCTGCGTCCGCTCGAGAACAAGGACCTCGACCTCATGCTGATCGGCACGCTCGGCTTCGGAATCGTGCTGCAAAGCGGGGCCATCATCGTGTGGGGCACGGCCGGGCAGGCCGTACGCATTCCCTTCGGGGCAGCGCCGATTGACATCGCTGGGATCATCGTGCAGCCGTACGACCTCATGATCCTCGTGGCGG
>JAJYAB010000021.1 GCA_021779775.1 Actinomycetes bacterium | reverse complement strand
CGTGGCCGACCGCTTCAAGGTGACGCGTGAGGATCAGGACACCTTCTCGGCCGAGAGCCAGCAGCGGGCCGAGGCGGCCATCAAGGGCGGGGCGTTCGCCGCGGAGATCGTCGCCGTCGAGGTGCCGCAGCGCAAGGGACCGGCGCTGCGCGTGGACACCGACGAGTGGCGGGCCGAGCTCCCGCTCATCCGCGACCACTTCGCCCAGTTCGGCGACCGGCTGCCTGGCGCGATGGCAGAGCAGGTCGAAACACTGGACGCGCGTCTCGGCTGATCTCACCCGATGTCCGGTCCTCTGCGTGCTGGCCTGACGGCCCGCCGACCCGTCAGGTACGACAGCGCTGCCACCACGGCGACGACGCCGATGACGACGTCACCGGCAACCAGCTGCATCGGGACGACCACCGGGACGATGGCGCCGACCACCCACACCAGCTGGAACTGGGTCTCAAACCGGGCGAAGGCTCGACCCTGGCCCGCGGTGGGCACGTAGCGCTGCACCAGCGCGTCGAACGACGGCTTGCCGGCGGCGCCGGCCAGACCGATCAGGAACGCCATGGCGGACTGGGCGAGCAGCCCGCCCAGCGTGGCTGCCAGGACCGCCCCACCAGCAGCCAGCCAGAGCGCCAGGCCGAGCACAGCAGGTTCGCTCAGATGCCGGCGCGCCCGCGGGACAGCGAGCACCCCGACGACCGCGCCAGCGACCGACGCCCCGAGAGCGAGCCCGTACCACCAAGTGGCGGCGTTCGCACGGCGAAGTCCAAAGGCAAGGAGGAACGTCAAGAAGCCATTGGTCCCTTTCAGTACCGACATGGCCGAACGGGCCAACATCACCTCGGCATGGGTCGCGAAGCGGCCGCCCAGGGCAGCCAGAGGCCCTGAGGGGGCCCAGGCTTCGCTCTCGTCGGCCCCCGCAGGGGATGGCCGGGGGCTGTCTTGGCCCTCCCCCCGGAGCATGGGAAGTCGCAGACCGGCGATCGTGCCAGCGGCGAACACGAGGATGTCGAGCCGCAACACCCAGCTGCCACCCAGCAGCTTGAGCACGGCGATCGCCGGCAGCGAGGCGGCGAACCCGGCCAGTGAGGCGAGCAGTCCGAGCCGGGCGTTCAGCGTCGCCATGGCTTCGCGCCCGGCGGCCGGATCGGCGCCCCCGGTCGCTGTCGCTGCGTACAGGGGCACGATGGACCCCTTGGTGACGAGGTACACCTTCGAGAGCACCAGCATCACGAAGGCGAGCGGGAACAGCAGCAGGCTGTGCAGCTTGCCCGCCATCACCAGGCACACGGCAGCCCGCGACGCAGCCGAGGCGACGACCACGAGCCGGCGGATACCCCTGCTGCGGTCGATGACCGGGCCAAGGAAGGGTGCCACGACGGCGAACGGCGCCATGGTGAGCACCAGGTAGAGCAGGACCTTGCTCTCCGCAGCCTTGGGTGAGATGGAGAAGAACAGCGATCCGGCCAGCGACACGGTCAGCAGCGTGTCTCCTGCGGTCATGAACACCTGGACCAGGGAAAGACGGCCGAACGGGGTCCGCTGGTCGAGCAGGTCGGCCAGCATGTCGCGAAACTGGCGGGCGGGGCGCGCTGCCCGGGGCCGCAAGCGGCCGGGACCAGCACCATCGGACCGCTTGGCGCGGCCGCCGCCGGCTGCGTGCCGGCCCCCTGGCCGTCGCCGGTGGCTCTGGTCGCCGGCGTCCACCCGGCCATCGTACGACGGGGCGCTGGCACCTCTGCACAGGTACGCTGACGCCTGCCGCAGACCGCCGCGGCCAATGCCTGGGGAGGACGTTCCATGGCCGTCACCGCATACGTGCTCATCCAGACCGAGGTGGGAAAAGCGGCGGGTGTGGCCCGCCAGGTGGCCGACATCGACGGGGTGGTGACGGCAGAGGACGTCACCGGTCCATACGACGTCATCGTCCGGACAGAAGCAGGCAGCGTCGACGAGCTCGGGAGGATGGTCGTGAGCTCCATCCAGCTGATCGAAGGGATCACCCGGACCGTCACCTGCCCGGTGGTCAACCTCTGAAGACCAGCCGGCCTCCGAAGACCAGGGGCGTGCCGGACGGCGAGCGCCCTGACCGGAAAATGGCCGGCTGTCCGAATGGCTGACTGGAAAGCTGCAGTCCCCGGTCGTAGCGTTGTGTGCGTGGATCCTGCGGTCACCGAGGTGCAGCGCGCCGAGCCCGGTGCCCCGGCCCGCTGCCCGGCGATGCCCGGGGTCTGTCCTGCCGGCCCCCGGAGGCGCCACCCGGGCCCCGACGCAGCGATGCATCGGATCCTGGCCATCCCCGACGGACCGGCGACGGTCGGCGAAGACGCGGCACACCGGATCTTCAACGTCTCCATCGCGCTCTCGGCGGGGCGGTGCCTGCTGAGCTACGTCGTCCTCCCGGTACTGGCCCCGCTCATCGGGACCGCCGCAGGGCTGACCGCCGCCATCGGCGTGCCGGTGGCGGTTCTCGCCCTCGTGTTCGACGTGCTCGGGATCCGGAGGTTCTGGTTGGCCGGCCACCGTTGGCGGTGGCCGATGACCGGCGTCTACCTCGCGGTCATAGGGATGGTCACCTCGCTGCTCGTCGGGGACCTGGTCCGCCTGACGTGACCGCGCCGCTCAGTCGACGACGCCCGACGAGCGCAGGGTGGCGATCCGCTCCGCATCGATGCCCCAGTCGGCCAGCGCCCCAGGGGCGTCGCTGCCGAGAGCGGGCGGCGGGCACTGGACCGCACCCGGCGTACGACTGAAGAGGGGCGCCGGAGCGGGCTGCACCACGCCCGCCACGTCCACGAACGTCCCCCGGGCGACCAGGTGCGGGTGGCTCGTCGCCTCCGACGGCGACAGGACCGGAGCCGCGCAGGCGTCGGTCCCCTCGAAGATGGCAGCCCACTCGTCGCGGGTACGCGTCTTGAACACGGCGGCGAACCGCTCCTTCATGGCTGGCCACTGGGAACGGTCCTGCTGCTTCGGAAGGTCTGCACCTTCGAGACCCATACCGCTGAGCAGCGCCGCGTAGAACTGCGGCTCGATGGCCCCTACGGCGAACCACCCGCCGTCCGCCGTCTCGTACACCTCGTAGAAGTGGGCACCGGTGTCGAGCATGTTGGTGCCGCGCTGGTCGCTCCACATCCCGAACTGGGCCAACGAGTACGTCATGGTCATGAGGGAAGCCGCGCCGTCGACCATGGCCGCGTCGACGACCTGGCCACGACCAGAGCGCGACGCTTCGAGCAGGGCGGCGCAGATGCCGAACGCCAGCATCATCCCTCCACCACCGAAATCACCCACCAGGTTCAGCGGCGGAACGGGCGCTTCTCCTGATCGCCCGATCGCGTAGAGCGCTCCCGAGAGGGCGATGTAGTCGATGTCGTGGCCGGCGGTGGCCGCCAGCGGACCCTGCTGACCCCAGCCGGTCATCCGCCCGTACACCAGACGCGGGTTCCGGTCCCAGCAATGGTCAGGGCCGAGCCCCAGCCGCTCGGCCACCCCGGGGCGCCATCCCTCGATCAGCGCGTCTGCCTGCTCCGCCAGTTCGAGCACGAGCGCCACCCCTTCGGGATGCTTCAGATCGACCGCCACCGAGCGCCTGCTGCGTGTGAGCAGATCCCACGAAGGCCCCGCACCCGGCACCGCCGGGCTCCCCGTCGCCCGGTCCACTCGCACGATGTCCGCACCGGCGTCCGCCAATAGCATGCAGGCATACGGTCCAGGGCCGATACCCGCCAATTCGATGATCCTCACACCTTCGAGCGGTCCACTCACTGCGTCTCCTCGTCCTCGCTGGATCGACGACCAACCTATGCCGCGGATGCGGGATGGTTCACGCGTCGTCTGCACGGGGCCCGATCCGTGCCCGGATGGTGCCCCAACCAGCCAACCAGGGTCAAACCCTCTGGTGGTCACCCTGCCGGGATAGACACCCTGCCGGGATAGACGCCCTGGCAGGCTCAGAGCTGGTCCAAGAGCGCGGCGCGCTTCGCGGCGAACTCCTCATCGGTCACCAGTCCCCGTCGCCACAGATCCTGCAGCTCGACCAGCCGCTCGCCGGCCGTCGGCGGCCGGCCGGAGGATGGCATCGGCGTGCCGGCCGGGGGCGTTGGCCGTGCCAGCACCCCTGCGTCGGCGGAACCTGGCGCAGACCGGCGACCCGGTCCTTCATCGGGCCGGTCCCACACATGCTGCGCTGCCGCCAGCTGCTCGGTGACGAGGGCCTGCACGGCAGCCGGCCGGCGGACCTGACTGAGGACGATGGCGCCGGCCCCGGTGTCGCCCGCCGTCTCGACCGTCACGTCGCCGTAGCGCAGCACCCGTCCGACCAGGGTCTGGTGGCACGACAGCTCTTGCACCCGCTGCAGCCGGACCTCGAGCGTCCGGCGCGACAGGACCCCGGTGCGATGGACGAGCCGGAGCGAGGTGAGCACCACCATGGTGCACTGCCTGCGGACCATGCGAGCAGCCAACCCAAGGGCCGACACGGCGAGTATCGCCCCCAGCAGGTACAGCACCCACGCAGGCGCCGACGGGAAGGCGACCACGATGGCGAGGGTGGTGACGCCCGCCAGCACGGTGAACAGGAGCGGCTGGCCGAGGAAGATCCAGTGAGGGCGGAGCTCCACCACGACCTCCTCACCCTCGGTGAGCAGCCGCTTCGGGAAAGCCATGGCCTGTCAGGCCAGCTTTCCGGCGATCGAACCGGCACTGCGGAGCACGGTGCCGTCGGCTCCCGTCACCTCGTACCGGGCGGCCGGCTGCTGGAGGGCCTCGTCGACCAGATCGTCGAGGAGGCGGCCGAAGGCCACGACCGGCTCCACCCAGAGGTACCGGGCCAGTGATCCCGGGATCGTGTTGATCTCGTTGACATAGATCGAGGTGTCATCGACCAGGAAGTCGATCCGGGCCACCCCGCGCAACGCGCACTGGTCGGCGACACGCCGAGCGGCCGACCGTACCGCGTCGGCCATGGCCGCAGTGATGTCAGCAGGCAGCTGGCGAGGTGCGGAAGCCATGCCTTCGCCTCCGACGTACTTGTCGCCATAGCCCAGGATCTCGCCATAGCCCAGGAGCTCGCCATAGCCCAGGAGCTCTGTGGCGTCCCGGGCGCGCAGCGGTCGCTCGATGGACGACAGCGCGATCTCGGGCCACGAACGCACCGCGATGTTCAGGTCGTGCAGATCGGGTCGGTAGGGCTCGATCACGGCCCCGCGCCGCAGGTGGGGATTGGCCCCCAGGCGGGCATGGGCGGTCTCCAGGTCGGCGACGACGTCGACCCCGATCGACGACCCGCCGAAGCGCGGCTTGACGATGTACGGGCCGCCGAAGCCGACGTCGGTGCCGCCGGGTGCCAGCAGCTTCCGCGGCAGCGCAGGCAGCTCTGCCGCTGCCACCATGCCGGCGAACGCCAATTTATCCATGCCGATCGATGCCCCGGCGACCGTCGGCCCGGTGTACCGGAGCCCCGCCAGGTCGAGCATGCCCTGCACGCTGCCGTCCTCGCCAGGACCACCGTGGCAACAGTTAACCACCACGTCGATGCCCAGGGCGCGGGACCTCCCCAGGCGGCTGCCTGTCGGGACGAACCCGCCGTCCTCTCCCGCCTGCAGCCGGAGCGGCTCCGCGCCGCGCGGGACGCCGTCGAGGAACGCAGCGGCTTCCGCTGCCGGATCGACCCTGAACCAGCCGGCGGTCTTCGACCAGTAGAGACCGATCACCGAACGGCCTGCGGAGATCAGCTCGCGAGCCGCCTGGAGCCCGGTCAGGACGCTCACGTCGTGCTCGGGCGACGGTCCGCCGAAGGCGACGGCGATCGTGACGTTCGACGGGGGCACGGGCGGATGCTCCTGGCTCGGGGGTCATCGGCCGCATGCACACGGCCGGCAGCCCGGACCGTGCCGGGCACGCTGGTCAAGGGTAGTGGTCCGGCAGGTCGTTCTCGTACAGGACCGCGTCGCCCGGACCTACGTTCCGGCGAACCCAGGACACGGCATCCTGGCGGGTGGGAACGACGACGATCTCGGCCGAGCCCGGACCGGCACGCCGCGCCCCCCGGAGCAGTGCTCGCCGGTTCGTCCGCCCGACCACCACCAGGTGCGACACCTGCTGGGCGGCCGCGCCGGCGAACGCGGCGTTCTCCGGCACCTGCCGACGCCCGAGCTCCACCATGCCGGGGGTCACCACCACGGTACGCCCACCGGGGGGGGCGACCCCCACCAGACGGGCCAGCCCGGCGCGGGCACCCGCCGGGTTCGAATTGTAGGTGTCGTCGAGCACCAGCGCCCCGCTGGAGCCGCGCGTCACCTCGAGGCGGTGCGCAACCGCCGGTAGGGTAGCCAGGCGCTCGGCGAGGACGGCACGCTCGATGCCCAGATGGAGAGCGACCGCGACGGCGCACGCCACGTTGGTCGGCTGGGCATGGCCGCCGGCTCCCCGGGCGAGCGGTGCACCCCCGATCCGCACCGTCGACCCGCCGCCGTCCGGCACCACCGACACGTCGGCGGCAAGGTCGACCGCCGAGCAGCGCCACACTCGCCTCCCCTCGGCCGCTATCCGGTCGGCCAGCTGCGCCAGCCGGTCGTCGTCGACGGCCAGCACCGCCACTGGCGCCCGCTCGAAGATCTCCTGCTTGGCTCGGAGCACCAGGTCCTCGGATCCGAAGCGCTCCAGGTGGACGGGGCCCACGGCGGTGATCACCGCGACGTCCGGCGGCAGCCAGCTGCACAGCTCGGCGATCTCACCAGGCCCATACGTGCCCATCTCGGCCACGAAGATCTCGGTCCCGTCCGCCAGATGCTCGTTGACCGCTCGGGCGAGACCAGCACGGTTATTAAAGCTTGCCGGGCTGGCCACCACGGCACGCGAGGCTCCCATCAGGTGGGCGACGTAGCTCTTCGTGCTGGTCTTGCCGAACGAGCCCGTGATGGCAACGACCGTGGGAGCGACACGCCGCAGGCGAAGGGCTGCCCGGGCAACGAACCGGGCTGCCAGGCGCCGTTCGATCGGAGCAGTCGCTGCGCAGGCGAGGTCGACTGTGGCAGGGACGAGCAATGCCCCTGCAGCAGCCATCGGGGCCGGCTGGCCGACCAACACGCCCACGAAGGCCACCACCAGCGCCAACACCAGCCACACCCCGGACAGGGTACGCAGGCGACGCGTCCAGGCCAGCGGCGACGTGCGGCCGCGCACCGCCAGCCCAGGCGGCCCCAATGCGGCGGCCGCACCGGGGACAACAGCCGCCGGCACCCACCAGAAGGCAGCTACCAGCCCAGCGCAGGCGGCCACCGCCATGACGCCAGCACACGCTCCCGAGCGCCACCACCGTGCCGCGAACCGGGTCGCCGATCCGGCCAGATAGTGCTCCCGCTGGGCCACGCGGAGCCATCGGGCGGCTGCCGGCCCGGTGGCCGCCAGACAGAGCCCCGCCACCGCCCAAGACCCCGCCCCGCCCTGCACGGCCGTGATCACCGCGTCGGGTCGGGTCGGGTCACGGCCCACGAGGGTAGCGCTAGCCACAGCTGGCCCCCGACCAGCTGTCCGACGGTGCAGACCACACCGCCCCCTGGGAGTCAGCCGGCGAGGAGCCGGTCCACTGCTGCCCGCAGCTCACCAGGCACGGTCAGCGGCGTCAGATGGCCGGCTGCCGGGCAGACCGTTAATCGGACTGACGCCGGGGCGGCCTCGATCGTCGACGCGACGGTGCGGGCCACCTCGAGCGGCGCTGCGGTGTCGTCGTCGCCCCAGACGAGCTCCACCGGACAGCGCAGCGATGCCAGGGCCGGCGTGTAGTCCTCGGCCAGCAGGCGGACGAGCACCTGGCGCATCACCCCGGACGCCTGGCGGTAGTCCTCCGAACCGTACCGGCGGCGGGCCCGCTCCATCCGTTGGTCGCCGATCAGGTGGAGCCGGTGGAGCCTCCGGAGCGACCGGTAGGCCGCTGCCGGCCGGGCCGCCGGTCCGGGCAGTCGGATCAGGGGAGCGCCCGTCAGCACAAGCCCGCCAACCAGATCCGGGCGCTGCGCCGCCAGCGTGACAGCCACCCGGCCGCCAAACGAGTGACCGATCACGACCACCGGGGCGGACAGATCGTGGGAGCGCTCGAGCATGTCGGCGACAGATGCCGCATATTCGCCGGATCCCCAAGGTACAGCGGGAGCCGTCGTCGCCCCGAAGCCGGGGAGGTCCGGAGCCAAGGTGCCGACAGCACCCGGGCCCGAACGCGGGCCGACCACCCCGGCGAAGTCGTCGTGCGTTCGCCGCCATCCGTGCAACGCCAGGACACGGACAGGCCCTTCGCCCCAGCGCTCCCCGAACAGGCTGCCCTGGTCGAGCACACGTAACATCGGCGTCAGGCTACCGGCAGCCCTGCGCTGGGCCGATGTCGATCAGGACTGGGGCATGGTCTGAGGGCTGGCGTCCCTTGCGGGCATTGCGATCGACCAGCGCAGCAACGCATCGATCGGCGACCGACGGAGTCACGAGCACCAGGTCGATCCGCATGCCGAGCCCCCGATGGAAACTGCCCCCACGGTAGTCCCACCAGGTGAACAGGCCGCCCTGCTCGTAGTGAAGCCGGAAGGCGTCGACCAGCCCCCATTCCTGCAGCTCCTGCACAGCTCGGCGTTCGGCAGGGGTGACATGGGTGGAACCTTCGAGGGCTACCGGGTCCCACACGTCACGGTCGTCTGGTGCCACGTTGAAGTCGCCGCAGACCACCACGTCGTCGGCGGGGGTGACTGTGCTGTCCAGGAGGTCGCGCAGCGCCCGCAGCCAGGCAAGCTTGGCCACGTAGTGCTCGCTGTCGACCGAGCGGCCGTTCGGCACGTACACGCAGTGCACCCGGACGCCCCCACAACGTGCAGCCAGTAGGCGACATCCGTCCGCATCGGGCGCCCCGCCGAACCCGGCCGCCGCGTCCTGCAGGCCGACCCTGCTCAAGATGGCGACACCGTTCCACCGCCCGTCACCGTGATGGACGGTGTCGTACCCCAGATCGGCGAAGACCGACGCCGGAAAGACAACGTCGGCCATCTTCGTCTCCTGCAGGCACAAGACGTCCGGCTGCACATCAGACAGCCACTCCTGCACCCGGGGCATCCGGGCGTTCAGGGAGTTGACGTTCCAGGTGGCGATGCGCACCCGTGCTCACGCCTCGACGATGACGAAGAGCAGGCTCGCCTCGCATGCCAGCCGGCCATCGACGGAGGCTCGGCCCACCCCGCTGCCAGCCCGAGCCGACAGGCGGGTCAGGTCGACCTGCAGGTCGAGGGTCTCGCCGGGGACGACCTGGCGGCGGAAGCGGGCCCGGTCGATGCCGCCGAACAGCGGCAGACGACCGGCGAACCGCTCGTCGGCCAGCACTGCCACACCACCCAATTGGGCGAGGGACTCCACCATCAGCACGCCGGGCAACGTCGGCCGGCCCGGAAAATGCCCGGCGAAGAACGCCTCGTCGCCGGTGAGGTGCCAACGCCCGGTGGCCCGCCGCCCGGGATCGAGCTCGACGACCTCGTCGAGCAGGAGGAACGGGGGGCGATGGGGAAGCAGGTCAGCGGGGCGAGGCATCCCGGACGAGGTTACTGGCCGGCGGCAGGCAGACCTGTCAGATCACAACGACGGAGCTGCTGACTCCAACGCGAGCTCTGCGCCGCGGCGCGGCGGATCGAGAGCCACGATGGTGAACCATCGCCGCTCGCCTCGATCGAGCACCTCGCGGGCCTTCTGCGGTGGCGGGTGGCCAAGCCCCCGCAACGGCAGATAGCACCGCATGCCCCCGACATCGACCATGGCACCATGAGAGACGAACGCCGCCACCGTCCCCTCCACCGAGGAGCCTACGGGATGCTCGGTGACGAACGTCAGGAACGTCAGGGGATCGTTCACCGGCTCGGTCGACTTCCGTCCGCGTGACGCTGGCGGCGGCGCGTCGGGCACCGTGGCCGTCTCCTTCGATGACGTCACCTTGCGCGCTGGAGCCCTCTTGGCCACCTCCTTCTTGGCCACCTCCTTCTTGGCCACCGGTGCCTTCGTCGGGCGGGTGCTCGCAGCCTTCGTCGCCGCTGGCTGCTTTCCGCCAGACCCCGGCGTCTTCGCTGCGCTGGCCTTCTTCGTCGTAGGCCCGACGGTGGCTGCAGCCTTCTTCGCCGGCCTCACCACCGTGCCGCCCGGCCCGCTCGCAGCGGGCTTCGCCGCTGCAGCCTTCTTTGCCGCGGCAGTCGGGTGCTCGGGGTCGGGTGGCGTGTCGCTCTGCCCCGCCGCCGAGCCGGCACGCCCACGGCGGGCTCGCGGTGCCGCCATGGCCTTGATCGCCCCCAGCGCCTTGGCGGCGCGGCTCGGGCGGGTGGCCGCCTCCCTCGGGGCATGACCGGGATCCTGGGGGGCATCCCCGAGGGTCACCGGCTCCGCCATGTCGTCACGGGTGGCTGCTTCGACCTCGGCCACCGCCGAAGCGACCGCCTGAACGGCAGCCGCCGAGTGGGGTGCGGTCCGCCGTGTCCGGCGATCGCCGACCTGGGGGGCACCCGTGGGCGGCTCCCAGGACTCCGGCATCTCAGGCGTCGAGGTCGCTCGAGTCCGGCGTGCCGTGCCAGTGGCCGCCCGGCTCTTCGGCCCCCGGACCGGAGACCGCGGCGTGAAAATCCATCCGATGCCGGCGACGGGCTTCCCGCCGATGAGCCGGCCCTCGTCGAAGAGCCACGAGTGCTCGCCGTGGAACTCCTGGAACGAGTCGTTGGACAGCACCTGGGCCCCGACGCGCTCGGCCACCCGCAACAAGAAGGCATCGCCTCGCCCGATGGCACCGGCAGGCGGCGACACGATCTCCCCGTGCGCCACCGCGTCGTCGTACACGGAGCGCTCGGCGGCATCGATGCGATGGCCGAAGGTGGCGTCGACCACCACGATGACCTCGAGCTCGGGGAACTCGTCTTGGAATTGGCGCACCGCGTCGTCGAGTTGGGCGAGGCTCGGCATCGACCGGCCTTCCGTGGCGATGTTGGACCCGTCGACGACGGCATAGGAGATCGGCATAGCTGCCCACAGTCAACCATCCCCAGCTGCTGCGCTGGCCGATCCTGGGCATCACACCGATCTGGGCATCACGCCGCGCTGGACGCCGCCAGCCGTTCCATCGCCGCTGAGCCCACCGTGCGCGACGTCAGGCGAACGCCCGCTGCAGCAGATCCTCGCTCTCCAAGGCATGCAGGGCTGCGCTGCCGGTCGCCGGGCTGGCAGACTCGGCCCGGCTGACGTGAGACAGCCGGTACCGCTCGCGCAGCAGCCGGTGCAGGCGGCCATGGGCGAACGACCACGCACCCATGTTCTCCGGCTCCTCCTGCAGCCAGATCACCTCCTCGGCCGCCGGGTAGCGCTCGAGCACCGTCGCCAGCTGGCCCTCCGGCCACGGGTAGAGCTGCTCGACCCGTACCACGGCCATGCCGCCAGGGGCGACACCCGGTTCGGGCAGGCCATCCGGCGCGTCGACCAGCTGGTCGCGCCTGCGCATGGCGTCGAACGCCACCTTTCCCGAGCACAGCACCACCCGTGTCACCAACCCAGGATCCGTGTCACGAGCTGCTGCTGCTCCCCCTGCGCCGCCGGTCGTGGCAGGATCGTCGAGCACGGCTTCGAAGCTGCCGGAGGCCAACGTGTCCAGCGCTGAGCGAGCCTGCCGTGCCCGAAGCAACGACTTGGGTGTGAACACGATCAGCGGCTGGCGCCCGGCGCGGTGCACCTGCGAGCGCAGTAGGTGGAAGTACTGGGCCGCCGTGGTCGGCTGCACGACACGCAGGTTGTCCCGAGCGCACAGCGTCAAGAACCGCTCGATACGGGCCGACGAATGCTCGGGGCCCTGGCCCTCGTAGCCGTGCGGCAGCAACATGACGAGGCCAGACCGCTGCCCCCACTTGTCCTCGGCGGCGACGAGGAAGTTGTCGATGATGATCTGCGCGCCGTTGTTGAAATCGCCGAATTGGGCCTCCCACACCACGAGGGCGTCTGGAGCTTCGACGGTGTACCCGTACTCGAACCCCAGCGCCGCATACTCCGACAGCAGCGAGTCGTGGACGTCGAAGCGGCCGATGCCTTCGCCTGGCAGGTGTGCCAGGGGCACCCACTCGTCGTTCGTCTGGTAGTCGACGAGCACCGCATGGCGCTGGCTGAACGTCCCCCGGCGCGTGTCCTGGCCGGCGAGGCGGACATCGGTCCCCTCCCGGAGCAGCGTGCCGATGGCCAACGCCTCGCCCAGCGACCAGTCGACTTCTCCTGCGGCCACCACAGCCGAGCGCTGGTCAAACTGCCGCAGCAGCTTCGGATGGACCGTGAACCCCTCGGGAACGCTCGTAGCTGCCACCACCAGCTCGTCCAGCACCGAGCGACCGACACCCGTCTGCACGGCGGGGCAGGCCTCCGCCGGCGGGGGGGGCGGGGGCAGTGCCGTCGGCCTGGGAGGTGACGACTGGCGGGTCTCCTCGAGCGCCACCTGCAGGCGGGCCTGGAAGTCCTCGAGTGCTCGCTCCGCCTCATCCAAGGTGATGTCGCCCCGGCGAACGAGCGTCTCGGTGTAGATCTTGCGCACCGAGCGCTTGGCGACGATGATGGCATACATCGCCAGGTGGGAATGACGGCGGTCGCGCAGCAGCGCGGTCGTGCCAAGCACAAACCCGGCGAGATAGCAGATGGAGGCGGCCCACAGCCAGGTGCGGTCGCCGAATCCGAGGAAAGTCATGGGACTG
>JAJYAB010000333.1 GCA_021779775.1 Actinomycetes bacterium | reverse complement strand
AGCCGACGGACGGGCGGGGTCATGGTGGCGGCCATCAGGCGTCCCTCCTCTTGTTGCCGAGGAACTGCACGATCGTCACGAGGATGCAGATCGCGAAGAGCACGATGGAGACAGCCGACGCGTAGCCGAACTGGTTCTCCTGGAAGCCCTTCTTGTAGATGTACTGCGACAGCACGAGGGTCGACTGACCGGGGCCGCCCTCGGTCATCACGAGGATCAGGTCGAACACCTTGAAGCTGCCGATCGTCAGCATGATCGTGACGAAGAACGTGGTGGGCCGCAGCATCGGCAGCGTGATCTTCCAGAAGCGCTGCCACGCGTTGGCGCCGTCCATGCGCGCCGCCTCGTAGAGCTCGACCGGGATGGTCTGCAGCCCCGCGAGGAACAGCAGCATGTAGTAGCCCATCTCACGCCAGGTGCCGACGATGATCACGGCCGGCATCGACCAGCTCGCCGAGGCGGTCCAGCCGGGTGGGTGAGCGATCCCGATCGCGCGCAGGAACTGGTTGATCGGCCCGTACTCGGGGCTGAAGAGCATGTTCCACACGACGGCGATCGCGACGATCGAGGTGATGTAGGGGAAGAACGCGGCGGTGCGGAAGAAGGCGACCCCGCGGAGCTTGCGGTTCAGCAGGAGAGCCAGCCCCAGCGAGACGGCCAGGGTCAGCGGGATGTGCAGGCCCGCGTAGTAGAAGGTGTTCCAGAACGAGATCCAGAACGACCCGTCGTGCACCATCTGGCGGAAGTTCGCCAGGCCCGTGAACTTGGCCGAGCCGAACACGTTCCACTCGGTGAACGCGTAGTAGAAGAGCGTGATCACCGGCACGAGGGTCAGCACGGCGAAGCCGAGGAAGTTCGGGAGGATGAAGCTCCAGCCCGTCACGGCGTTGCGCAGCGCAAGTCGTCTGCCGGGTCGGTTGACCGTCATGGTGGCCAAGGGGGTCGTCTCCTTCGGTCCGCGGGGGTGCGGCACCGCATCACGGTGCCGCACCCCGGGTCGGGACGTGGGCCGTGGACTACTTGTTCAGGACCTCGTTCTTGGCACGATCCTCGGCCTTGGTGATCGCGTCGTCGATGCTGCTGCTGCCCGACATCACCGAGGAGTGCAGGTCGCTCAGGATGTTCTGCAGGCCCGCCGTGTACTTGGAGACGGGGTTCTCCGGGCGGGTGTCGTGCGTGCCGAACGCGAACTTCGACAGGGCGTCGGTCGGGACGCCCTTGACCGCGAAGTAGGCGGAGACGACGTCGGCCGACGTGTTGGCCGGGGTGATGCCGATGCTGGCGAGCGACTTGGCACCGTCGACGCCTGCGGCGTAGGCGAGGAAGTCCTTGGCGGCCGCGATCTTGTCCTTGGCGATCTTCGGGTTGATGCCCAGGCCGGTCGGGTCACCGAACGTCACCGGGGTCTTCGAGGTGCCGGTGGTGCTCGAGTCGAACTGCGGCGCGGGCGCCATGCCCCAGGTGAACTTGTCGGCGTCGCCCTTGGCCTGCTGGGCGATCAGGGTCGCGACGTACCACGTGCCCATCGGCATCATCGCGGCCTGCTGCTTGCCGAACTCGGCCTGGTAGGTGAGCTTGTTGGTGGTCACCGAGCCGTAGTCGGGCTGCGAGCCGGCCTTCTGCATCGCCAGGGACCGGTCGTAGTACGGCTTGAGGTAGTCGAACTTCCCGGAGATCAGGTCGGCGTTCGGGGTCTGCGCGAGCGCGAAGCCCTGCACGGTCGACTGCCAGCTGTGCTGGTACGCGCCGAGGGCGGACGAACCGGCGGCCTTGAGCTTGGTCGTCAGCTCCGCGGCGGTCTTGGCGTAGTCGTCCCACGTCCACGAGCCGTCCGGGTACGCCACTCCGGCCTTGTCGAAGAGGTCCTTGTTGTAGTACAGGACCCAGGAGTCCTGCCGGTAGGGGATCGCGTACGTCTTGCCGTCGACCGCGTACGCCTTCAGGCCGCCGACCTTGTCGCCCAGCTTGGCCGCCACGTCGGACACGTCGAGCAGCTGACCGCCGCTCTGGTAGGTGACGAAGTTCTTCAGGTTCTTCTGCACGTAGATGTCGGGGGCCGAGCCGGCGGCCAGGTCCGCGATCATCTGCGTGTCGTAGTTGGTCGCGTCGTACTCCTTGAGCGCCACCGTGACGTTCGGGTGGGCCGCGTGGTAGCCGTCGGCGAGGGTCTTGAACTCCGGCGTGGTGGACAGGCTCCAGCCCGCCAGCGTGATGGTCACGGGCCCGCTGGACGCCGCCGGGGCGGACGAGCCGCTGGTCCCGCCGCCGCTGCTGCACGCCGAGAGGGTGAGGGCGGCCGCGGCGGCAAGTCCGACCGCGGCTGTGATCGAGCGCTTCATTGCATGCTCCTTCGTGATCGGGGCCCGCCGTCGGACCCGAACCTCTACCGGGCCGGGTCGGCCGGTCCGGTGGTCGTGCTGGTGAGACGGGTCCGGGTGCGTGCGCCGTCCGGCCACGTCACCTCGAGCTGCGTCCCGTGACCACTCCGGTCCTCGCCGGTCGTGGTCGAGCTCACCGGGTCGTCCAGGACGACGAGCCGGGGGTGTGCGGGCCGGGCCTGCGGCGGCTGAGGCGCGCCGAGGGTCACCAGGACGGCGACGGGCTCGGTGGGCGCCGGCCGCAGGGCGAGCCAGGGAACGAGGGCGACGTGCCCGAGCGGGCTGGCGTCCTCGACGCGACGGACGTGCGGCACGGCATCGCCGAGCAGCGGCTCGATCCGGGACACGATCCCGTCCGCCGCCGCGACGGCGGCGGCACCGGTCACCGAACCGGCGGGCTCGTCCCCCGCGACCGGCCAGCCGCCGAACCTGAGCTCGACGGCGGACGGCGCGACCTCGTCGAGCTCGACGAACCGCACCTCCCACGGGCCGCGCACCAGCGAGTGCACCGTCACCCGACCTGCCGGGGTGGACGACCCGGCATAGCCCGAGCCGTGCTGCGGATGACCGGTCTCCGGGTCCAGCCAGTGCGTGGCGGACACGGACGCGCCGTACCCGACCGGGACGTCCTCCTGCGCGACCTCGA
>JAJYAB010000332.1 GCA_021779775.1 Actinomycetes bacterium | reverse complement strand
TCTGGTGGCGTCCGTGGGCTTGGAGCTGGCGTTGGCCGCCGACGTGCGACTGGCCGACACCACCGCCCGGTTCTCGGTGCCCGACGTGGCGCGAGGGCGACTGCCCTGTTGGGGCGCGACGCAGCGCCTGCCGCGGGTGGTGGGCCCGGGCCGGGCCCTCGCCATGGTGCTGCTGGGCGAGATCGTCGATGCGTCCACGGCCGCTGCGGCAGGGCTGGTGCACGAGGTCGCCGGCGTCGCCGACTTCGACGAGATGGTCAGCGGTGTCGTCAGCGGCCTGGCCATGCTGGCGCCGGCAGCGCTCGCGCTGGCGAAGGAAGCGGTCTCGCGAGGAGCGGAGCTCCCCCTGGCCGAAGGCCTGAGGCTCGAGGGTGACCTGAACCACCTCCTGCAGACCACCGAGGACCGTGCGGAGGGCCTCAGCGCGTTCTTTGCCAAGCGCGAGCCCCGGTTCTCGGGCCGGTGAGCACCGCAACGGCCGCTGGCACCCTCGACGCAGGTGTGCCGGACGGCACCATGGCTCACGGTGTCGCCCTGGCGGGCAGGGCTGCCCGCGCGCTGGCCGAGCTCGCGGGGGCGCCGGTGCGCGTCGGGGTCGACCCCGACGCGGTGGCCGCGCATGTGCTGCTGCCGGCGGTGCTCGCCGCGCAGCGCGGCGAGCCGCTATACGCTCGGCCACCGGCACCACGCCGAGCGCCCGGCCCGGGGATGTTGGCCGCCGATCTGGGTGCTCCTGGCGACGAGGACGCGTACGCCCGCCTCCTGTCGACACTTCCCCCTGGTGCCGGTGCCGGCGCGATCGAGGTAGCCGCTCAGCTGTGGCGGCTACCGGTTGTCGCCTACCGTGGTCGTCCGGCGGGCGCGACCCGGCCCCCGCTTGCTCCGGCCCGGCCTGCACGCACAGACCGAGCTTTCGGTGCGGGCATCGACGCCAGCCCGCTGGCCGGGGTGCGCGTCCTCGACCTCACCGCCATGTGGGCCGGCCCCCTTGCCACATGGTTGCTTGCCACCTTCGGTGCCGAGGTCACCAAGGTCGAGAGCGCGGTGCGCCCGGACGGGATGCGTGGCCAGCCCGCGCTCTTCGCTGCCTTGGACCGGGGCAAGACCCATGTAGACCTGGATCTGCGGCACGCCGCCGCCGTCGACGAGCTCCGGGAGCGCATCGCCGTCGCGGACGTGGTCGTCGACAGCTTCTCACCCCGCGTGATGCCGAACCTCGGGCTCGACCCCTCAGCGCTCCGTCGGCTGCAGCCCGATCTGGTCTCGGTCTCGATTCCCGCCTTCCCTCCCGGGTCGCCGCAGCAGCAATGGGTTTCCTACGGGACTGGTGTGCACGCGTTCTGCGGTCTTGGCGACCTGGGCGGTGGGCGGTACGCGGCACCGGCGGTTGCCTACCCTGATCCACTTGCCGGGCTGGCAGGGTTCGGCGCCGTGCTGCACGCCCTCGTGGCGGCGGGGCGCTCGGACGCCAGCGGCGCCCATGTCGATGTTTCGCTCGTCGACGCTGCCGCCCCCCTCGCCCAGGTTGCCGGGCCGGCCGGGCTCGCCCGCCCCGTCGAGCCCGTGGCCGAGGATCTCGTCCTCCGGTTGGCCGGTCGGGGCTTCTTCGACGCCGCCGGCCTGCCCGCAGCGCCCCTCGTCGCGGGAGGCCTCCGGTGAGTGGTCTTGACGACGCCGGTGATCCCGTCCGTCTCGAGCTGGACGACGACGGCGTAGCGGTCGTGTCGTTGCACCGTCCAGAGAAGCTCAACATCTACAACCTGGCCATGCGTGACGCGCTCATCGAGGTGTTCACGGCGGTGGCGGACGATCGCGCGGTCCGGGCCATGCTGCTGCGCGCCGACGGGCGCCACTTCTCTGCCGGCGCAGATCTGTCCGAGTTCGGCACGGCCGGCTCGGTGCTGGCGGCCCGCCGCATCAGGTGGGATCGCGACCCGTGGGTGGCGCTGTGGCATCTTCCCCAGCCGACGGTGGTTGCCCTCCACGGGTACGCGCTCGGCGCCGGTCTGGAGATGGCGCTGCTGTGCGACGTCCGCCTCGCAGCGCCGGACACGAAAGTCGGATTGCCCGAGACGCGCCTCGGGATGCTCCCCTCGGCCGGAGGCACCCAGAGCCTTACCCGGGCGATCGGTCGCGGTGCGGCCCTTCCGGTGGTCCTCGGCGCTGCCACGCTCGACGCCGACGACGCGGCCCGGCGTGGCATCGTCCATCGCGTGGTCGCCGATGTCCAGGTGGAAGCGCGACTGGTTGCCGCTCACCTCGCCGTGCTCCCGCCTGCAGCTGTACAGGCCGCCCGCCGGGCCCTACATGTGGCTGGCGACCTGCCCCTCGCCGAGGGTCTCGACGTTGAGCGCCGCCTGGCCAGGTGGGCAGCCGTCCCATGAGACAAGCCCATCCCATGAGACAAGCCCATCCCATGAGACAAGCCCATCCCATGAGACAAGCCATGCCGAACGTAGTGTCGGCGAGGTTTGGGCGCTAGCATGCGAGCTGGCAGCAACGAGAGGGGGACCGCGGTGAAGGTCGCTATGCACATGATCTCCCAGTCGCAGCGCTTCGGGGAGGTGCTGGCAGAGGGGCAGGTGCACGGCCAGCACACAGCCACCCATGGCTGACGCTCCGGCCGGGGGACCCCTCGGCCAACCACTGGAGGGCATCCGTGTCGTCGAGCTCTCCCAGGGGATCCAGGGTCCCTACTGTGCCAAGCTGCTGGCCGACTTCGGCGCCGACGTCGTGAAAGCCGAGCCACCTGGTGGCGACGTGGCGCGAACGCTCGGGCCGTTCCCCGACGATGATCCCCACCCCGAGCAGAGCGCGCTGTTCTTGCACTGCAACACGAACAAGCGGGGGATCACGCTGGACCCCAGCACGCCAGGAGGTCAGCGCCTCTTCCGGCGTCTCGTCGAGCAGGCCGACGTCGTGATCGAGTCCGAGGCGCCGGGGAGGCTCGACACCTGGGGTATCGGCTACGACGCGTTGGCGGCGATCAACCCGAGCCTCGTCCTCACCAGCGTCACTCCGTTCGGCCAGGACGGC
>JAJYAB010000331.1 GCA_021779775.1 Actinomycetes bacterium | reverse complement strand
CAAAGCCAGTACCAACTAGCCAGAACCCCAGTACCGCCTACCTGGACTACCGGTACCAAGAACCGCTATGCGCCAGGGTGCCCTGATACCCGGAGGTCAGGCCCGCCGGCGGGCGACGCCCGGCTCCTGCCTGGGCATGGTCTGGGGCATGGGGATCGGGTAGGGCGTGTCGACGGTGTCGAGCTCGACGAGCTGCTGCGCCGTGCACTGCGCCAGCACCGACGGCGGCAGGTCGGGGGTCGCCGGCAGCGGGGGCATGCTCGTGTCGCCATGGCGGGTGTCCACGGTCGCCGTCAGGTCGCCGGTCGTCTTCCGCCGCCAGCTCGACAGGTTCGGCACCGGCACCCCGAACCGGGTCTCTAAGAACCGGAGCTGCGACGTGTGGTCGAGCACGTCGGAGCAGACGTAGCCGCCCCGGCTGAACGGCGACACCACCAGCATCGGCACCCGCATCCCCAGGCCGATCGGTCCGGCTGCTCCTCCGCAGGCCGGGGGCAGCGGCGACACCGTCACGTACTCGCCTGGCGTCCCCGGCGGCGCCACCGGCGGCGGCACGTGGTCGAAGAACCCGTCGTTCTCGTCGTAGGTGACGAACAGCGCCGTCTTGGCCCACACCTGCGGATTGGCCACCAGGGTGCTGACGACCTGGTGAGTCAGGGCCTCGCTGCGGGCCATCGGCGCCGGCGGGTGCCCGTCGTAGCCGATCCCCGGGATCACCCACGACACTGCCGGCAGCCGGTCGGCGGCCACGTCGGCGGCGAAGTCGGCCGGAAAGATTGGGCGGAAGGCCTTGCGGTACAGAGCCGACGAGGGGTCGGCACAGGCGGCGAAGTACAGCATGATGTTGTCGGAGACGAGCATGGAGACCGGGCTGCCGGGCTGGTATTGGGCGCCGGACGGGTTGTAGACCTTCCACGGCACCCCGGCGTCCTCCAGCACCTCGGGCATGCTCCGCCACCTGGCACTGAACTGCGCGGACAGTGACGGGTTCGTGGTGAGGACTGGGCCGCCCCCCGTGCCGTCGGGGTCGTTGGTCGCCGACATGGCGAACAGGCGGTTCGGATGCGTCGGCCCGAGCACCGAGCAGTGGTACTGGTCGCAGATGGTGAAGGCATCGGCCAGGGCATAGGAGAAGGGCAGATCGGCCCTCGTGTAGTAGCCCATCGTCAGCGGCCCGTTCGTCTGCCCCTCGTAGGCCGGCGACGTGTGGGTAGAGACGAAGGCGTCCATCTTCCCGCCGTCCCAGCTCGAGTGCTGCGCCGTCCAGGCGTGCGACAGGTCGTGGGTGCACGATGCCTTCTGCGTGGCGGTGTCCAGATGGAAAGGCAGCAGCCGCCCGTCGGGCGACATGCCGCCCGGCCACGCCTGGGAGAAGGCGACGGCACCGGGCCCGGTGTCGTCGAAGCCCCGCACCCCCCGGTAGCTGCCGAACAGGTGGTCGAACGACCGGTTCTCCAGTATGAGGAAGACCACGTGGTCGATCGCTCCGAGGTCGGACCCGGCCGGAGGGACCGACGAGGCCCGGCGGACCGTAGAGCTGCATGCTGCGAGGGCGAGCCCAGCCGCCCCGGCCATCCCGGCTCGCAGCACCTGACGACGGGAGGTCACCGGTGGGGTCATGGCGTCGATCCTGGCACAGCGGCCAGCTCGGCTACCAAGCTCCGCCTATGCCTCGACGGATCCCCGCAGGACCGCTGCTGCGCCGGGCCCCTACGGAGCGCCACACCATGACCCCTGACGACATGGCTGCCGACGCGACGCTCCCGCCCTGCGGGCGGGAGCGCGACCGAGAAAGCAGAAAGAGGGTGCGGGGGGAGAAAGCGGGTGCGGGGACTACTTGCCGGCCGCCCGCCGCTGCCAACGAGTGGCCTTCAACATCTTCTTATGCTTCTTCTTGCGCATGCGCTTGCGGCGCTTCTTGATCAACGATCCCATGACCCGGCGGAGGTTAGCGGCTCGACGCAGGGCGTCGCCAACGCCACCGGTCGATGCCCGGTCGCCACGGTGCCTTCCGTGTGATACTGCTGCCGGTGATCCGGGGTAGTTCAATTGGCAGAACGCCGGCCTTTGGAGCCGGATGCTTGGAGGTTCGAGTCCTCCCCCCGGAGCGAACAGCGAACGAGGCGCCACGGCGACCGTTGCAACCCGACGTCAACCGTTCCCCCGGCCCCGGACGGTCGCCACGCTGACCATCGGGGCGCGACGCCCACCGACCGCCAGCGTCTGCACCTCGGCTGGGCCATGCCGGGCAGGCGCGCCGGCAGCCCGGTCGTCCTCCACCCACCACGTCGCCCCGCTGCCCGCCAAGGTGGGACGCCGTCCTGTCGCGGTGGCAAAGGCGTCGCGCCAGGCCGCCAGCTCGGGCACCAGGGCGACGGCCGCCGGCTCGAGGTCGTTACGGCCCGCCGGATCGACCGGGCCGCCGAGCTCGTCCCAGGCGCGGTAGACGGCGGGGGTGGCCACCGCCACCGGGGGGAGCAGCAGGACGAACCGGCGCTCCTCGAAGGGCAGCGGTTCGACCTGCTCCCCGATGCCCGTCACGCGGGCCCGGCCCCCGCCGACGCAGAAAGCCACATCCGCGCCCAGCCCGGTAGCCACGGACAGATCCGCGCACCCTGCCCACCGCAAGACGGCGGCCGCGTCGGCCGACCCGCCGCCCAGCCCGGCGCCCGACGGGATCCGCTTGACCAGCGTGATCGGCACGTTCCGCCCGACAGCGGCCGCCGCCCGCCGGACCAGGTTGGCGGGACTGGCGTCGACATCGCCGACGCCGATGCCACCAGGGACGTCGTCGACCACTGTCAGCAGCGGGCGCCCCGGCCCGTGGAAGGTGAGGCGGTCGGCCAGGTCGACCGTGACCATCTCGGCGTCGAGCAGGTGGAACCCGTCGGCCCGGACACCGGTGACCCGCAGCGACAGCGTCAGCTTGGCCGGGGCGGGCTCGGTGTGCCCGGCTCGCCCGGCGGGCTCGGTGTGCCCGGCTCGCCCGGCGGGCTCGGTGTGCCCGGCTCGCCCGGCGGGCTCGGTGTGCCCGGCTCGCCC
>JAJYAB010000330.1 GCA_021779775.1 Actinomycetes bacterium | reverse complement strand
GTGCGTTCCGCAACTGGGGCTACGACCTGGTGCGCGAGGAGTTCGCCGGCGTGGCCGTCGGGTGGGACGACTGCAACGGGCAGCCCGGCGACCGGCTGCTGGTGAAGGACGCCATCGCCGACATCACCCTGCAGCAGGTGCTGACCCGGCCCGACGAGTTCGACGTGATCGCCACCACGAACCTGAACGGCGACTACCTCTCCGATGCTCTCGCTGCCCAGGTCGGTGGCATCGGCATCGCGCCCGGCGGGAACATCAACTACGTCACCGGGCACGGCGTGTTCGAGGCCACCCATGGCACCGCCCCGAAGTACGCCGGGCAGGACAAGGTCAACCCGGGATCGCTGATCCTCTCCGGCGTGCTCATGCTGGAGCATCTCGGTTGGAGCGCGGCGGCGCAGGACATCGTCGTGGCGCTGGAGGCGACGATCGCCGACAAGGTCGTCACCTACGACTTCGCCCGCCTGATGGAGGGCGCCACCGAGGTGAAGTGCTCGGAGTTCGCCGCAGCGATCGTCGACCGGCTCTGAGCACCAGCCCTCTGAGCACCAGCCCTCTGAGCACCAGCCCTCTGAGCACCAGCCCTCTGAGCACCAGCCGGCGTCCGGCGGTTTGGCCCGGGGCCGAGGCGCGCCGGTAGCCTCGCCGGCATGCCATCGACGAAGCCTCCCGTCCATGTCACGGTCACCGGCGCCGCCGGGCAGATCGGGTACTCGCTCCTGTTCCGGATCGCGTCGGGGCAGCTGCTGGGCCCCGATCAGCCGGTGGTGCTCCGCCTGCTCGAGATCGAGCCGGCCATGACGGCCCTGCACGGCCTGGTCATGGAGCTCGACGACTGCGCGTTTCCGCTGCTGGCTGGGGTCGAGCCTACGTCGAGCCTGAAGACGGCCTTCGACGGCACGTCGTGGGCGCTGCTGGTGGGTTCGATCCCCCGCAAGGCCGGCATGGAGCGCAACGACCTGCTCACCGTCAACGGCGGCATCTTCAAGCCCCAGGGTGCGGCGATCAACGCCGGTGCGGCGTCCGACGTGCGGGTGGTGGTGGTTGGCAACCCGTGCAACACCAACGGTCTGATCGCCCGGGCCAATGCCCCCGACGTGCCCGACGACCGGTGGTTCGCCATGACCCGCCTCGACCAGAACCGGGCGGCCAGCCAACTGGCGCAGCGTGCGGGGAAGGCCGTCACCGAGGTGCGCCATATCGCCATCTGGGGCAACCACTCGTCGACCCAGTTCCCCGACTTCGAGAACGCCACCATCGGGGGCAGGCCGGCGTCCGAGGTGATCGCCGACGATGTGTGGCTGCAGGGAGAGTTCATCTCCACCGTGCAGCAACGCGGCGCCGCCATCATCGAAGCCCGTGGGGCGTCCTCCGCAGCGTCGGCGGCCAGCGCCGTCATCGACTCGGTGCAGAGCATCGTCACCCCGACGCCCGACGGCGACGCCGCCTCGCTCGCCGTGGTGTCCCACGGCGAGTACGGCACGCCTCCAGGCCTGCTTTTCGGTTTTCCGGTGCGCTCCGACGGTGCGTCGTGGCACGTCGTGGAGGGTCTGGCGCACTCGGCGTTCGCCGAGGAGCGGATCCGGGTCACGACCGAGGAGCTCGAAGGCGAGCGTGCGGCGGTCGCGCCGCTCCTGGCCTGACGTGCCGTGCGCCGAGCGGCGCGCTCAGGCGCTGGCGCCCACCGGCGACGGGATGGTGATCCCGAGGCGCTGCAGGAAGCCCAGCTTGGTGGCCAGAGCGGCTCGCCAGGCCTCCAAGTCGGCCTCGAAGTGGCTCCGGTCACCGTCTTCGTAGGCGTGCTCCAGCTCGTCGAAGGCTGCGTCCTCGGCGTCGAGGAGCTCGCGGTACCGGCGCAGCGCCTGGTCGTCGAGCACTCCGGGCACGGTCATAGGTACGACCCCCTTCCTGACGCCCGCCCTCGGGCGTCGTCTGGAGCCGACCTTACCCAACCATTGCGCCGTTGACGAGCGCGGCGAGGAACCTCCGGCTCGGCATGCCCCAGTACTCCGCATGATCAGTACTCCGCATGATCAGTACTCCGTCTGATCCCGTAGGGTCGCCAGCGCCGGTTGCAGCGCGGCCAGCACCCCCTGGCTGGCGGACAGGACGGAGAGATCGCCGCGCACCCGGATGCGCCCTTCTGCGAGGGCAGCGTTCGGCGACAGGGTGCCGAGCGACAGCTCCATGGCGGCGTCCCACGAGAGGCGCACCGTCACGTCAGCTTCGGCATCGGGGGCCGCCGTCATCGAGGCTCGTCCACCACTGACTCGCAGCACGATCCGAACCTCGCCGGCAGTCGCATCGTCTCCGTGTGGGACGCCGGTCACCACCTGGGCAAACGAGAACTCGCCATCTTGGGCAGCCAGCCCTCCCTCGGGGCCCGGCGGGTCCACGACGATGTCCGCCACCGCCTGGTTGAAGGCTTCGACCCACTCGGGGCTCAGGAACCGGGGCACCGCTGGGGGACCCAGCCGGTTCAGCGGTCAGGGCCCGACGCGCCACCGCCGTGAGCTGCCTGCTCCGCTCGGTCGTCGCGGGTCGGATGGGCCTGGGCTGGGGCCTCCGCTGCCGCCTCGGCGGCGCTCTTCTTGGTCCGGCGGAGGATTCTGCGTCCGAGCCAGGCCACCGGGTCGTAGGAGGCATCGACCACCCGCTCCTTCAGCGGGATGATGGCGTTGTCGGTGATCTTGATGTGCTCGGGGCACACCTCGGTGCAGCACTTGGTGATGTTGCACATGCCGACACCCATCCGCTGGCGCAGCAGCTCGCGGCGGTCGTCGGTGTCGAGCGGATGCGACTCGAGCTCCATGTACCGGATGAACATGCGGGGGCCGGCGAAGTGCGCCTTGTTCTCCTCGTGATCGCGGATCACGTGGCAGACGTTCTGGCACAGGAAGCACTCGATGCACTTGCGGAACTCCTGGCCCCGCTCCACGTCCTCCTGCTGCATCCGGTAGGTGCCGTCGGCCTCGGGGGCGCGGGGCGCGAAGCCAGGAACCTGCCGGGCCATGGTGTAGTTGAACGATACGTCGGTGACGAGGTC
>JAJYAB010000329.1 GCA_021779775.1 Actinomycetes bacterium | reverse complement strand
CCGTAGCGGACGGTCGCACCGAGACGGACCAGCTCGGTGAGCCAGGTCTGCTCGGTGTGCCCGTTGGGGACGGAGAAGTCCGGAAGCCGCGGCGCCACCAGCCGCAGATCGAACGCGCACGTCCCGGCCAGTTCGACGGACGCTTCCACCGCGCCCGGCCAACGGGCAAAGCGGCGCTCCTGTTCGCCCGGCGAGCGCAGCACGGCGCCCGCGGCCGGCGGCAACCAGCCCTCCAGCTCGTCGAGCGTGCGCCGGGACCGCACCGCGGCGAGGGCCGTCGCCAGGGGGAAGCGCCCTGTCACGTGGTAGTGAACGTTCCCCGTGGCGACGTGCGCCACCTGCGTCTCGACGGCTAGGCGGGCGAGTGCGTCGTTGCGGTGCAGGTCGATCGGATCCCCGTGGTCCCACAGCTCGACCGCCACGCGGTCGGCACCGAAGCGATCGACGAGACCGAGCAGCTCACGCCGGGCCGCTGCCGGGCCGTCAGCGAGGAGCGCGTGTGCGACCGCGCCCTTCCGGCATCCCGTCAGCACTTGCCAGTGCCCCGTCTGCGCACCGGCCAGGGTGTCGAGATCGAAGACGGGATTCCCCTTCTTCCCGCCTGTGAGGTGCGCCTCGGCGATGCAGCGGCTCAGCGCCGCGTACCCCGAGGGATCGCGCGCGAGCACCATCAGGTGGGTGCCGACCGGGTCGGGCTCCCCGATGCGGGGTTTCGCCGGGGCGAGGGAGAGCTCGGCCCCGAAGACCGTCGGCAGGCTGGCAGCCCGCGCCGCCTCGCTGAAGCGCACCACACCGTAGAGGCCGTCGTGGTCGGTGAGGGCGAGCGCGGCGAGCCCCAGGCGCGCGGCCTCGGCGACCAGCTCCTCGGGATGGCTGGCGCCGTCGAGGAACGAGAAGTTCGAATGGCAGTGCAGTTCGGCATACGCCATGGGTCACCGGCCCGGTCGTCGTGGCGGTCGGCCACTCAGTCGTAGGTGGCGGTCAGCCACCAGCTCCCCTTCTGGGCGGTCAACAGGTGGGCCAGCTCCGTGGTGGTCACCACCTGCAGGCGCGCCACCCGCCGACGGCCCGGTTTCCACCACTGCTCCCAGGCCGGCCAGGGACCGGCCCACGCCGCAACCGGTGCCCACGCACCTCCGTCGATGGACAGCCGCTGCGGCGCGACGTTCAAGGCGCCGCGCCCGGTGACGGTCACCGGCTCGGCACCCTCGCCCGTGACCTCCACCTGCACGGGCCGCTCGTAGACGGTGGCGGGTGCCGGCGACGGGATCTGTCCCGGCCATGGTGCCGCTCGGTCGGGCGTCGTCGCCGGCTCCGCTGCGCTCCACGTGACGAAGCGGACCTGGTCGGTGGGAGCGCGTCCGCCTTGCCGTCGGGCCACCTGGACGGAGTCGGTGCCGAGCAGGCGTTGGACCGCCACGAGTGCCCGGGTCGCCCGCACATCCGCGTCGCGGTGCCCACCCCAGAAACCGCCCTGGCGGCCGGGGGGCGCCGTATCCGCGCCCAGCCGGTCGAGGCGCTTCTGCGTCGACGCTTCGCGCAGTCCGGGCAGCTCGCCGTCGAGGCCTCTCGCGACCCGGTGGCAGGCCATGCCGTCTCTGCCGAAACGGGCGAGGACGTCGCGTTCGGGCAACCGGGCGAAGGCACCGAGGGTGGCGACGCCCAGGCGGCACAGCAGGTCTTCGAGCTCGGGCCGCCCGAGGGTGGCGAGCGGGTAGGGTGCCAGGAAGGCCGCTGTTTCCCCGGGTGCGACGGGGACGCCGGCCCGTGCGGCAAGGTATGCGGCGAAGAGCCCCTCGGCGATCCCGACCTCGACGGGGCCCACGCCCGGGACGGTTCTCGCAGCCTCGGCGACGAGGTCGACGACCGCCTGTTCACCGCCGAAGAAGCGGGCGGGACCCCGAGCCGGCAACATACACACGCCGGGGCGGACGGCCGTGACCCACGGGCAGTACGCACCGACGGCAGCGACGACCCGGGCGAAGGTGCACAGCACGTCGCCGCTTTCGTCTTCGGTCTGGAGCGCCGGACAGCGCACCAGCAACAGCCGCTCCACGGTTTCCCCTCCCCCTCACATCCCCCTCACGGCGTACTCGCTCATGTCGAGGCAATGGCATGCGACGCCTCGGGGAGCCACAGCTCCTGGCACCGCGGCCGGCCCGCCGAACGCCGGCCGCCGGCCGTCACGGTCGCCAGCCGTTCACGTAGGCAGTCCTCCCCCCGGCCGATGGCGACCCAACGGGCGGTGTCGACCCGCAGCTCCACGTCGAAGCCTTCCGGCCAGCCGGTCTGGTCGGTGAGCACGATCAGGATCGCCCGCCGGTCACGGACACGAGCCACCAAGCGGTGGACCATGTCCGCCCGCACGATCCGCGGGGGGTACAGCAGGACCACATCGATCCCTTCGATGGCTGCGGCGACCGTGTCGCCCCACTGCACGTCCGGCCAGGGCACGACCGCCAAGCGACTCAGGTCGAGCTGCAACTCGGCGGCAGCGACCGCCCCGAGGTCCGGGAGGCCGACAGCCACACACCACGAACCTTCCCTCGACGCCGCCGCCATCAGCGCGAGCGCCAGGGTGCTGCCACCGCCGCAACGGTCGGCAGATACCCCGATGGTGCTCCCCCGGCGCAACCCGCCTTCGGGGAAGAGACCCCGCAGGGGCGCGAGCACGGGCAGGAGCTGTGTCCGGCTGGTCGAGATCGGCCTGACCCGTTCGCCGAGCGCCGCCAGGACTGCGGCGTCGAATCGACGGGACGGATGTCGGGAGGTAGGGCGAGAATCGAACATATGTTCGACGTTACATCGTCAGGCTGGTGTTGCCGGCAACACCAGCCTGCTCGAGCCCCGTCGCCGGGCCGAGCAGGCGCTGATCAGCGTGGTCTGCCAGACCTATGTCGAGGGGGTCTCGACCCCGCCGGGTCGATGACCTGGTGAAGTCGGCGGGGATCGCCGGGATGTCGAAGTCCCAGGTCTCCGAGCGGCCAAGGCCCTCGACGCGCCGATCGACCTGTTGAGCCCACGTAGGACGAACTTCTCTACTCTGCC
>JAJYAB010000328.1 GCA_021779775.1 Actinomycetes bacterium | reverse complement strand
CACCCTCCAGCGTCAACACGCGAGCCTTTGACCTGGGTAAACGCGCTGGTCAGCGGGTTATTTGGAAGAAACTTTCGGAAGGCCCAAAGAGGGGCTCAGATCGCTAGCCCGGAAGCCTCCGCTAGAGCCGGTGACGAGACGCTGCGGGGAGCGCACTCGCTCGGATTCGATCCATCTGAAGACGGTTTGTAGGTTGTGTGGTATGTGCGGTCGGTTCCTGCTCCACGAGCCACCGAAACGGTATGCCGCCCTGCTCCAGGCCCGCCTCGGCGATGGCTCGAAGCGCAGTTCCGGCCGAGCTGGAACGTCCCGCCGACCCGACGCATTCTCGGTGCCGTCGAGAACGAGGACGGTATAAGGACTCTCGACCTCTACCGTTGGGGGCTCATCCCCTCGTGGACGAAAGATGTCACGAAGGTTAGGAACACCTTCAACGCACGGGCCGAGCGGGCGGCCGCCGCTCCGACCTTCCGCGCTCCGTTCAAGCGGCAGCGGGCGCTGATCCCCGCCGACTCCTTTCTCGAGTGGTCTGGCGCGGGAACGAACAGGCAACCTCACCTTTTCGAGCGAACCGACGGGGAGCTACTCATTTTCGCCGGCGTCTGGGATCACTGGAAGGATCCAGCACGTGGTGATAGAGACGACGCCTGGATCCGGACCTGCACCATCATCACGACCGACGCGGGTGTGGACATGGGTCAGATCCACAACCGGATGCCCGTCATCCTTGAGGCTGACCGATGGGATCGATGGCTCGACCGGAGCCTCGACGACTCGGACGAACTGGAGGCGATGCTCCAGCCTGCTCCCGCGGGCACCATTACCCACCGACCAGTGTCGCGTTCGTTCGGCTCGATTGCCAACGACGGCCCGCAACTGCTCGACCTGCCCGTAGAGACCTGAGCTTGCGATTAAACCTGGGGCGGTCGGTCACGCCGCTTTCTTGACGGCCGGATAGTAGAAGCCCCGTTCGGGGTTGCACCCGGCGTCGCAGCGGTCCTGGGAGCGTGGGTCGGTAACCCGCTAGCGCCCGCCTGGTCCAGGGTCCCCCGGTGCCCGGACCGGGTGGGTGGTACCGCTCGAAGATTCCCTTCCCGATTCGGGATTTGCCTGTATGTCGGCAAGAATTGGGACATGGATGCCCTATCTGTCGACGAACTGCTGCTCGCGGTCTGCGCGGAGGGGTCGACCGAGATTCCACCGAGATTCCTGTGAAGGGTCCGGTCGACAAGACCTTCCGCACCTACGGCCGCGACCAGCAGTTCCTGCTCCCTCCCACGTCGCCGGCGGGCAGGGCGTGGGCATGGCGATCCAAGGTCATACGAGTCGAAGCGTGGCCCACACGGGTGGCGACGGTGGTGGCATCGGCGCTGGCTCCGAGGAGCTGGGTGACGTGTGCGTGGCGTAGATCGTGGAAGCGAACTCCTCGGATGCGGACCTTCCCTCTGCGCTCGATCCTGACCATGCCCACGTCGAGGTCGACGTCCGACCGGCGCAGCGCAGCGAGCTCACCGCGGCGCCCGCCGGTGATGAACGCCAGCGCCACTGCGGTGGCCATGATCGGATCGGCCTCCTCGGCCGCCCGGATCAGCTTGGCCACCTGATCGGGTCCGGGGGTAACCAGCTTCCGCTTGGGTGCCGCTGCCGGCGCACTGGCCCTCTGCGCCGGGTTCGCTTCGAGCCATCCCCGCTTGACCCCTGCGGCAGGGCGGCGGAGATGACCGCTGCGTGACGGTGAACGTTCGGTGCCGACAGGCCCTCTGTCAGCCACGCCGAGTACGCGTCGTCGAGGTGCTCGGCGGTTGTCAACGGTCACCGAGATCGCACCAAGCCGTGGCCTGATGCGGGTCTCGATCTCACGTTTGTTCTCGGCGAGAGTCTTCGGGGCTCGGTCGCGGGCCCTGAGATGCTCGAGCCACTTGTCGAGGAGCTGCCCGAACGTACGCACGGATTCATCACCGGCCGCCGGCAGCCCAGTGGGAGAGGGTTTCTCGGCAGCGAGCTCATCCAGGGCCTCGCGAGCGGCCGTCTGACTTCCCCGGAAGATCCGCTCGATCTGATCTCGACTGGTCATCACGCGCAAGCGCCAGACGCCGGGTGTCCGCTCGCTCATGCTGCCTCTGCCGTAGTAGGCGGCCCTGCCCTTCCCTGCCACGGCCCACCTCGCCTACTGTAGGAGCGCGCCGCTCCGTCCCACCCTCACCTAGCAAAGATTCGGGCGAGATTAGGGCGGGTCGGAGCACCGGGGCACAAAGTCCCTGCTGGAGAGGTGCGAGAGCGGCCGAATCGGACTCACTGCTAATGAGTTGACCTGGGAAACTGGGTCCGAGGGTTCAAATCCCTCCCTCTCCGCTCGCTGCCGGCCTCCGGGCCGACTGCGGTGCGTCACGGCCCGGCTGTGGGCCAGGAGGCTGGCGGCCGATAGATTGGTGCTGTGGCCGAGCGGTTCTGGGTGGAGACGCTGGGCTGTCCCAAGAACCAGGTCGACTCGGACAAGCTGACCGGTACCTTGCTGGCGGAGGGCCTGCAGCCGGCGTCCTCTGCCCACGGCGCCGATCTCGTGGTGGTGAACACCTGTGCTTTCATCGACGCAGCCCGCCAGGAGTCTGTCGACACGATCCTGGAGATGGCAGCGGCGCGGCGTTCCGGAGCCCGCCTGGTGGTCACCGGCTGCCTGGCGGAGCGCCATGGCGAAGAGCTGGCGGCGGCATTGCCCGAGGTCGACCTGGTTGCCGGGTTTGGTGTCCCGGTCACCTTGCAGCGGACCCGCCACCAGGCACTGCCTTCGTTCGATCTGCTGGAGCTCCCTCGCCCGGCGTCCGATGCTCCCTGGGCCTACGTGAAGGTGGCCGAAGGCTGCGACCGCCGTTGCGGGTTCTGCGCGATCCCCTCGTTCCGCGGTGCCCAGCGGTCGCGCTCGCCCGGCGCCGTCCTCGCCGAGGTCGAAGCGCTCGGAGCGAACGTCCGCGAGGTGGTGCTGGTGGCGCAGGACCTCGCGTCGTGGGGTGGCGACCGAGGTGGTCCGGCGGGTGTCGGCCGGCGCCGCGGAC
>JAJYAB010000327.1 GCA_021779775.1 Actinomycetes bacterium | reverse complement strand
AAGACCTTTCCCAAGTCCGCACAGGAACTCTCCCTCGCATCCTCGCAACCCTGCGCAACCTGGCAATCGGCATCATCCGCCACACCACCTACCGCTCCGTCAACATCGCAGCTGCAACCCGCCAACTCGCCCGTCAACCCGACACCGCTCTCGACCTACTCGGGATCCCTCGGAGACTTTGCAAATGACCGTGGGCTCGCCAACCTGAACATGTGGACGTCGTGGCACGTTGGCACCCTGCGTTACGACTGGGTCGGGGTCACGCTGACCGGTGTGGCCGTCGGCGGCGGTGCCTTGTTGTTGCATGCCTTGGTCGGCTTCTTCGCCGGCCTTCACCGTAAGTTCGACGACGAGGCCCAGCAGATCGAGCGAGGCGACGCCGATATCCGGAAGATCGCCTGACCGACCAGCGGGTGGCTCTTGAAGCCGCCCGCTGCGCGGGAGCGCCCGACCGTCCCGGTGCCGTGCCCTTGCGGGCATGGCACCGGCGCGCCGCGGTACTGGCCGGTCTTCCGAGCACTGGTCTTATGAGCACTGGCCGGACACCAGCCCGCCGACGACGACGTCGCTACGATGCAGTATGCCTGTGTACGCGCTCGGCGAACTGGTTCCTACGATCGATCCCGAGGCGTTCGTGCACCCTGATGCCGTGGTGATCGGTGACGTGACCATCGGCCCCGATGCGAGCATCTGGCCCGCAGCGGTGCTGCGAGGGGACTACGGGACGATCACCGTGGGGGAGCGGACTTCGATCCAGGACGGTACCGTGGTGCACGCCGGACCTGGGTTTCCCACCGTCGTCGGTGCCGGCTGCGTCGTGGGCCACTTGGCGCACCTCGGGGGTTGCACCCTCCACGACGACTCCCTCGTGGGCTCGGGCTCGGTCGTCCTGCACCATGCGACCGTGGAGTCCGGCGCCACCGTCGGCGCCAACGCCGTCGTCCCCAATAAGATGCTGGTCCCCGCCGGGGCATTGGCCCTCGGTGTGCCGGCGAGCATCCGCTGCGATGCCTCGAACCTCACCCTGATCCGGCTGTCGGCCGACCAGTACGTGGCCAACGCCCGCCGCTATCGCGACGGCCTCCGCCGCCTGCCGGACTGACGTTTCACGGTCGGGCGGAGGCCCTGACTTGGGGAGGCCCTGACTTGGGGAGGCCCTGACTTGGGGAGGCATTGTTCGGCAGTGCTCAAGCGGCTGTAGCCCGTGGTCGATGCTCGGAGCAGATGGCCGGTCACCTCGACTCCGCTCCTGCGTCCGCACACCAGTCCGTACACCGATGCCGGTGTTGCGGCGAGCGGGTCGATGCCGTCGACCCGGTACGACGGGTCGCGTGGTGCGGCCATTGCCGGCGGGTCGGCATCGCATTGGTGGTGCCCATTGCGGTACTACAACCACTTCACGTGACGGTTAGCGTGACACCCCAGTAACTACGTCGATGTCGCTTCTGTGCGCTACCATGACGATCTACTGGAGGTGGAGGAGACGATGACGATGCCCAGCTCCGTTCCGCGAGCGGTCCCTTTGCCGGGCTTCGGCGCGGGCCCGGCAGCAGGGTATCGCGGGCCCCAGGTCTGCACCCTGGTCGGCATCACCTATCGCCAGCTCGATTATTGGGCCCGTACCGGACTGCTCACCCCTTCGATCACCGGTGCCCGCGGCAGCGGCACCCAGCGCCGGTACTCCTACCATGACGTGCTCGAGCTGAAGGTCATTAAGCAGCTCCTCGACGGCGGCATCTCGCTCCAACGGGCACGCCAGGCCGTCGACTGCCTACGCCAGGGGCTGGGCGCCGACCTGGCATCGACGAGCCTGGTGCTGTCCGGTTCGGGTTCTGTGCTCGCTCACGGCGACGGCGAGGTGGTGGACCTGCTGCGCGGTGGCCAAGGTGTGCTGAACATCATGCCGATGTCGGGCGTCGTGGACGAGCTTGACGCGGCGATCCTCTCTATCGCCGAGCCACAGGTGTCGGACACGCGGCCGTCCGCCGACGCCGCCCGGCGGCCAGGGGAACACCAGGCGGCCAGTGGTGGCTGACGACGTCCGCTTCGCTCACGCTTCCGAGCGGCATCTGGCCGATCTGCTCGACTTCTACGCAGTCGAGTGGGAGTACGAACCGGTCGAGTTCGTCCTGTCGTGGAACCCCGACGGCAGCGTGCGATCGGCGTTCCGGCCCGACTTCTGGCTGCCGACCCACCGCTGCTTCGTGGAATTGACCACCATGAACCAGAAGCTCGTCACCCGCAAGCATGCCAAGATCCGGCGGCTGCACGCGTTGTACCCCGACGTGATGGTGCGTCTCCTGCACCTGCGGGACTACCAGGCGCTCGTCGCCAAGTACGACCTGGTCCAGGTGCCCCGAGCCGCCGCCTAAGCTCCTGCCGTGACCCCCGAGCCGACCGCCCCCGTGGCCGGCGGGCTCAGCCAGCCGCCTGCATTGCGGCACTCGCCCCTGCACGGCTGCCATCAGGCGCTCGATGCCAAGCTGGTGCCTTTCGGCGGCTGGCTCATGCCGCTGGCGTATCCGTCGGGCACCCTGGCCGAGCACCATGCATGTCGCGAGGGCGCGGTGGTGTTCGACGTCAGCCACCTGGGCACGGTCACCCTGCACGGACCAGGGTCCTTCGACCGGCTCCAGACGGCGCTCTCCAACGACCTGCGGCGGGTCTCACCCGGGCATGCCCAGTACACCCACCTGCTCGAAGAGGCGGACGCATCGGTGGCCGACGACATCATCGTATGGTGGGTCGACAAGGAGCACTTCCACGTGATGCCGAACGCGTCCAACACGACCCGGGTGCGCACGGCCGTCGGCGGCGAGGACACCACCGGCGAGCGGGCGGTCGTCGCCGTGCAGGGGCCTAAGGCGCGTGAGCGACTGGCCTCCTTCGCCCCGGGGGCGGCAGCGGTCGGCCGGTTCCAGGTCGCGGAGTTCTCGTGGCAGGGTCGGCGATGCACGGCAGCCGGCACGGGCTACACCGGCGAGGACGGAGTCGAGTGTGCCGTGCCGAGCGACCTCGCTCCGGCGTTCTGGCAGGCGGTGGTCGACGCCG
>JAJYAB010000326.1 GCA_021779775.1 Actinomycetes bacterium | reverse complement strand
GCCGGCATCGCATCGGTCGCGAGCGTCTTCGTCTCCCGCCTCGACTCGGCCGTCGAGCACCGCCTCGACCGCTCGTATGCAGGCAAGGTGGCCATCGCCAACGCCAAGGTCATCTACGCTCACTCCCGCAAGCTGTTCTCGGGAGAGCGGTGGGACGCGCTCGCCAGGAAAGGGGCACGCTCCCAGCGCCTGCTGTGGGCATCGACGAGCACCAAGAACCCTGCCCTGCCCGACCTGCTCTATGTGGAGGCGCTGATGGGCGCCGACACTGTCGACACCGTGCCGCCGGCGACCTTCGAGGTCTTCGCCGCCCACGGCACCGTCCGCCCGGCGCTCGAAGAGGATGTGGAGGGCGCCCGGGCCGTGTTGGACAGCCTTCCCGGCCGCGGCGTCGATCTCGCCGAGGTGCTCGACCAGCTGCTGGCTGAAGGGGTGGAAAAGTTCGCCACTGCCTTCCGCGACCTACTCGCCTCCGTGGAGCACGCCCTTGCCGGCGACACGCACCCAACGGAGCCGTGGCGGCTGTACCGGTCGCTGCCGAGGGAGCTGGCCGACCAAGTGGACGGGGCCATCGACGAGTGGCGCTCGACCGGAAAGGTAGCCCGAGTGTGGACTCATGACGCGACGGTGTGGACCGGCCACGGCGAGGAGGCCTGGCTGGGCTGGCTGGGCGTCGCTCTCGACCAGGCGGCCCACGCCCATCGCTTCGAGGCATTGGTGGAGGAGGTTCGCACCGCTCGGCTCGCTGACGCGGTGGTGCTCGGCATGGGGGGATCGAGCCTGTGCCCCGACCTGCTCGCCCATACCTTTCCACCACAGCCCGGCCTTCCCCGGCTCCACGTGCTCGATTCCACCGACCCCGAGCAGGTGAAGGCCATGGAGGAGAGCGTCGACCTCGCCCACACGCTGTTCTTCGTGTCCTCCAAGTCGGGCACCACCTTGGAGCCCAACATTTTCGCCGCCTACTTCTACGAGCGCATGACCAAAGCTGTTGGCGAAGAGGCGGCCGGCTCGCATTTCATCGCCATCACCGATCCCGGCTCTCCCCTTCAAGCTATGGCCGAGCGACAGGGGTACCGGGCGGTGTTCTTCGGCGTGCCCTCGATCGGCGGTCGCTACTCAGCGCTGTCGGACTTCGGAATGGTGCCCGGCGCCGCCTGCGGCGTCGACGTCGGGCGGCTGTTCTCCTCGGCCGAGAAGATGGCACACGCCTGCGCCCCCTCGGTGCCCGTCGGGGACAACCCGGGCCTCGCGCTCGGGGCGGTCATCGGCACCTGCGTCAACGCCGGACGTGACAAGGTCACCCTCGTCACCTCACCCGGGGTAGCCCAGCTTGGAGCCTGGCTCGAGCAGCTGCTGGCCGAATCCACCGGCAAGCAAGGAAAAGGCGTGGTGCCTGTCGACAAGGAACCGCTCGGTCAGCCTTCGGTCTACGGGGCCGACCGGCTCTTCTGCTACATCGCCCTCGGCGGCGACGACGACGCGGAGCAAGCGGCGAAGATCTCGGCGCTCGAAGCAGCTGGCCATCCGGTGGTGCGCATCGAGCTGTCCGACCCTTACGACCTCGGGCGTGAGCTCTTCCGCTGGGAGCTCGCCACCGCAGTCGCCGGCTCGATGATCGGCATCGACCCCTTCGACCAGCCCGATGTGGAAGAGGCCAAGGTGCTCGCCCGCCAGCTCACCGACCGCTACGACCACGAGGGCTCCCTGCCCGAGCTGTCCGCGCTGTGGGAGGGGGAGGGGCTGAAGCTCTACGCCGACGAGCGCAACAGCACCGAGCTCTCCTCGGCGGTCGACGGCCACCCCGGCCTGGTCGAGTTTCTACGGGCGCACCTCGCCCGGGCCGGTGCCGGGGACTACGTGGCCCTCCTTGCATATGTGCAGATGGCCCCCGCGCACGAAGCCATCCTCACCGAGATGCGGACGCTCGTCCGAGACACTCGAAAGGTGGCCACCTGCGTCGGGTTCGGGCCCCGCTTCCAGCACTCCACCGGCCAGACCTACAAAGGCGGCCCCAACACCGGGGTGTTCCTCCAGATCACCTGCGACGACACCATCGAACTGGCCGTGCCCGGACACCGCTACAGCTTCGGGGTGGTGAAAGAAGCAGAAGCCAGAAGTGACCTCGAGGTACTCGGCGCACGAGGGCGACGCGCCCTGCGGGTCCATCTCGGCACCGACGTGACCGCTGGCTTGGAGAGAGTCCGCGCTGCGCTCGGCGAGGACAACGGGGCGACCAGCGTTCAGCGTTCAGCGATGAGCAATCCCCTGATCGTCCTGCAGCCACCGCCATCGTTTCGCCGGGCGAGATTACCCCTGTCGCTGCCTCCATCTTGCTCGACCCGTCCGATGTCTGGCCCGGACGAGCGAGTCCACCACAACCACCAAGGAGCCCCACATGGACATCCAACAACTGCTGGGAGAGCAAGCCGGTTCCCTGCTCGGCCACACCTGTAAAGGCATCCCCAGAGAATCACTGATCCTCCCCGGCCCCGACTACATCGACCGGGTCATGGGCCACAGCGACCGCTCCGTCGCCGTCCTGCGGAACCTGGCCCACATGTACGACCACGGCCGGCTCGCAGGGACCGGCTACCTGTCGATCCTGCCCGTCGACCAAGGCGTCGAGCACTCCGCCGCGGCCAGCTTTGCTCGCAACCCCGCCTACTTCGACCCCGCCAACCTCTGCCGGCTGGCCGTCGAAGGCGGCTGCAACGCCATCGCCTCCACCTTGGGGGTGCTCGGCATGGTTGCCCGTCGCTACGCCCACCGCATCCCATTCATCGTCAAGCTCAACCACAACGAGCTGCTGACCTACCCGAACCACACCTGCCAGGTCTTCTTCGCCTCGGTCCGCCAGGCCTTCGACCTCGGAGCGGTGGGAGTGGGGGCAACGATCTACTTCGGCTCCGATGACGCCGACCACCAGCTCGTCGAGGTGAGCGCGGCATTCGCCGAAGCTCACCGACTGGGCATGTTCACGGTGCTGTGGTGCTACCTGCGCAATGCCGCCTTCGAGCACGACGGCGTCAACTACGAGACCGCCGCAGACC
>JAJYAB010000325.1 GCA_021779775.1 Actinomycetes bacterium | reverse complement strand
GTGCCGGGGGCTCGGCGGTCATGCCCTCCCACCAGACGTCGCCGTCGTCGGTGAGGGCGGTGTTGGTGAAGATGCCGTTGCGTCGCAGTGTCCGCATGGCGTTGGGGTTGGTGTCGTCATTGGTCCCCGGGGCCACGCCGAAGAAACCCGCTTCGGGATTGATGGCCCACAGTCGGCCGTCTTCACCGAACCGCATCCAGCAGATGTCGTCGCCGATGGTTTCCACGGTCCAACCCGCCAAGGTGGGAACGAGCATGGCGAGATTGGTCTTGCCGCATGCCGACGGGAACGCTCCGGTGACGTAGCGAACCTCGCCGCCGGGCGACGTCAGCTTAAGGATGAGCATGTGCTCGGCCAGCCATCCGTCGTCGCGGGCCATGACGGAGGCGATCCGCAGTGCAAAGCATTTCTTCCCCAGGAGGGCGTTGCCGCCGTACCCGGAGCCGTAGGACCAGATCTCTCGGGTCTCGGGGAAGTGCACGATGTACCGGTTCCCTGCGTCGCACGGCCAGGCGACGTCGGTCTCGCCTGCGGCCAGTGGTGCGCCGACCGAGTGGAGGCAGGGGACGAAGTCGCCGTCCTCGCCCAGCACGTCGAGCGCGGCCCTGCCCATGCGCGTCATGATGCGCATCGACACGGCGACGTATGGCGAGTCGGTGATCTCGACGCCGATGTGGGCGATAGGGGATCCGATGGGGCCCATCGAGAACGGGACGACGTACATGGTCCGGCCCTGCATGCAGCCTTCGAACAACCCTGTCAGGGTGGACCGCATCTCGTCTGGTGCGCGCCAGTTATTGGTGGGGCCGGCGTCGGCCTCGTCCTTCGAGCAGATGAAGGTCCGATCCTCCACCCGGGCCACGTCGTCCGGATCCGAGCGTGCCCAGTAGCTGCCGGGTCGCTTCGCCTCGGCGAGCCGGGTGAACGTTCCGTGGTCCACCAGCAGCTGGCACAGCCGGTCGTACTCCTCTGCAGAGCCGTCGCACCATTCGACCTGATCGGGGGTGGTCAACGATGCCACATCCTCGACCCAGGCGAGCAGCTTGCGATTGGTGGTGGGAGGCATGGTCCGATGTTCCTCTCTGGGCATGCTCGAGACACGACGCCGAGTGGCGACCCTCCATGCTAGGCAGGGTATGTGGCTCTTCCCAAACCAGGCGGCACTGAACGACCTACGCCGGCTGGGGGACGCCCCAGGGGCGAGCGTGCCGCCATCAGCCGCCTGGCGGCGGCGTTGCCTGGCCCGCCGGGCGACGAGCTGTGGATCGGTGACGACGCAGCCGTCGTCGAGGTGCGCTCGCCGGCGGTTCTGACCACCGATCTGGCTGTCGCCGGGGTCCATGGCGACCTGGCCTTGGTGGCGCTCGACGACTTCGGGTGGAAGGCGGTAGCCGCTGCAGTGAGCGACGTGGCGGCCATGGGGGCTACCGCCGACCATCTCCTCGTGGCGGTGGCCGGTCCTGCGGACACCGACCTCGACCTTCTGTACCGGGGCATCGCCGCGGCGGCAGATGCCCATCGTTGCCACGTGGTCGGGGGAGACCTCTCGGGATGCGGCGAGCTGGTGGTGGCGGTCACGGTCACCGGCCACGTCGACGGCGGCCCACCGCCGGTGCGCCGCGACGGTGCCCGTGCCGGTGACCGAGTGCTCGTCACCGGGCCGCTCGGAGCTTCTGCCGCCGGCCTGCGCCTGCTGCAGGCCGGCCGGGGCGACCAGTCCGGGGAGCTGGTCGGTCGCCACAGGCGACCGTCGGCACGCTTACGCGAGGGGACGGCCGCCCGGATCGCCGGAGCCAGCGCGATGGCCGACGTGTCCGACGGGTTCGCCGCCGACGTCGGTCATCTCGCCGATGCTTCGGGGGTCGGGTTGCAGCTCCACACGGTGCCTGTCGCCCGCGGAGCGACGTGGGACGAGGCGCTGGCCGGTGGCGAGGACTACGAGCTGGTCATCACCACGGCACATCCTGAGGATCTGGTGCAGCGGTTTGCCACGAGCGGCCTGGCGCCGCCGGTGGAGTGTGGCGTCTGCACCGACCAGCCCGAGGTCCGCACCGTGCGTGGGGTGCCGCTGGGAACCGGGGGATGGGAGCACGCCTGGAGGTGAGATGCTCGACGCCGGCAGCGCTCGACGCCGGCAGCGCTCGACGCCGGCGAGGTCAGGTGCCGGCGAGGTCAGGTGCCGGCGAGGTCAGGTGCCGGCGAGGTCAGGTGCCGGATGAGCCCGCTGGTCGCCGAGCGGGCTTGGTGACCTTGCCGGCCCGGATGCAGGAGGTGCAGACGTCGATGCGCTTTGGCGTACCGGCCACCACGGTCCGCACCCGCTGGATGTTGGGGTTCCAGCGGCGCTTCGTCCGCCGGTGCGAGTGGCTGAGGCTCATGCCGAACGACGGGTGCTTCCCACAGACCTCGCAGACGGCAGCCATGGCGCGGACGCTCCTCCAGGAATCTCCGGTTACTGAGGCCCGGCGGGCCTCCCGGGACGGGCGTTCCCGGTACAGGACCCGAGGTTAGCATCGTCGGCCATGGAGCCGTTGGAGACGCTGCATGCCGCCGACCTGGTCGCGGTGATCCGGGCGTTCCGCACGGCCCTGCGCACGCACCAAGGCATCATCGACCGGCTCAACGTCTACCCGGTTCCCGACGGCGACACGGGGACCAACATGGCGCTGACGCTGGAGTCGGTGGTGGCCGAGCTCGAGGCGCTCGACGACGCCCACCGCGGGGGGCCCGGCCCGGATCTTCAGGGGGTGTGCAAGGCGGTGGCCCACGGGTCGCTGATGGGCGCACGCGGGAATTCCGGGGTGATCCTGTCGCAGCTCCTGCGGGGGCTGGCCAACGTGGTAGGGGGGTCCGCTGCCCCGGGCCCGGAGGAGGTGGCCGGGGGGTTGCGGGCGGCCAGCGAAACGGCGCGGCAGGCGGTCCTGCGACCGGTCGAAGGCACGATCCTCACCGTGGCGCGGGCTGCCGCCGAAGGTGCCGAGGAGAGCCTCGGCACCGGGGGGTCCCTGGCGGGCGTGCTCGAAGCTGCTCACCGGTCGGCGTCGGCGGCGCTG
>JAJYAB010000324.1 GCA_021779775.1 Actinomycetes bacterium | reverse complement strand
GGCAGCACGGCACCCGGAGCGTACCGGCGGTTGGGGCAGGTGCCGGCTGCTACGATCACCGCTCACGTGGCTCGTCCGTGTGCCATGGTACCACCCTGGTCGCATCGTCTTGGTCCTGCTGGGCCGGTCCCCGAAGCGTCCCAGGCGACTCCCCCGTCCCCGAAGAGCGAGAAGTCCCGTGGCCAACATCCGCAGCCAGATCAAGCGCAACCGCCAGAACGAGCGCCGGCGCGTCCGCAACAAGTCGGTGCGCTCGGAGATGCGCACACGCACGAAGCGGGCGGTCGCCGCCTTGAAGGTTGGTGCCGACGACACGGCGGAGGTGGTTCGCCTGGCGGTCAAGCGCATCGACAAGGCAGCTGCCGCGGGTGTGATCCATAAGAACCAGGCGGCGAACCGCAAGTCCCGGCTGATGCGTCGGGCCAACAGCCTCGCCGGAGCTGCGGACGGTTGACCGCAGGGCGGGCTGGCGTGCCCGGTCATACGACCGGGCTGGGACCCAGGCCGGAGCGTGTCGAGACCAGGGGCCGGGCGGGGTTTCGATCAGCTTCTGGCACCGGGTCGCCGGGCGCGTGCTCCGGCGCCGCCCAGCCTGCTCAGCCGAGCCACCAGCACCTCGAGCACCGCCGCATCAGGCAACGCCGTCCTGCCCCGCAAGTCGAGGTCAGCCTCGGCGAGCAGCACGACCGCACGACCGAGGCGAGCCGAACCGAGGCGCCGCCCCTGCTCCATCGCCTTCTTCACCGGGTAGACGCTGCGTGCCCCGACCAGCTTGGCCCCCTCCTCGGGGGAGCTGACCGCCGCACCGTCGAGGCACAACATGGTGCGATAGTGCCGGTGCAGGCTTCCCAGGACGACCAGGGGATGTTGCCCCCCTGCGCCCAGCAGCCGGCGCAGGGCGACCAGAGCGCCAACGGTGTCGCCCTGGTCGATGGCGTCGGTCAGATCCCAGGGCGCCGCGGTGCCTTCCTCGCCGAGGAACGGCTCGAGCTCGGCCGTCCCCACACCTGCACCGGGGCCGTACGCCGACACCAGCACGTCGAGCAGTCCGCCGAGGCGCCCGAGGTCCCCGCCGAGATGGTCGCCCAGCATGGTGGCCGCCCGCGCGTCGAGCCGCACCGGGGCATCGTGGAGGCGGTCGACGAGCCATTGCGTCCGGGCCCGCCCGCTGCCCACCGAGGTGTCCACCAGACCACCGAGCGCGTCCACCAGCTTGACAAGCGTCGCCGGCACCGTGCCCCCACCGGCGACCAGCACCAGCACGACACCAGGCACCGGATCGGCGATGCAGCGCGCCAGCCGGGCAGCACCTGGCGCGTCGAGACGCCCGGCATCGCGTGCCACCACGATGCGGCGCTCAGCCAGGAACGGACGGGTGGCCAGAGCGTCCACCAGCGCTCCAACATCGAGGTCGGCGGCGTCCGGCCCCCCGTGCTCTTCCACCGTCAGGGCAGCGTCGCCGTCGCCGACGAGCGACGCCAGCAGTCGACGCACGGCGGCTCCGACGAGGGCCGGGTCGTCTCCGCGAACCAGGTACGCCGCCAGCGAAGCCTCTCCCGGCCGGCGCGACGGGGACCGGGCGGCGGCTCGCTTGCCAGCGGCGCCCGGCGGGACGATGCCCGACGTCATGCGGCGGCCACGACGGCGGCCAGGGTGTCGCGCACCCGCCGGGTGCCGTCCACGTCATGGACCCGCACGACGCGGCAGCCGAGGCTGATCCCGAGCGCGGCTGCCGCCAGCGAAGCCTCTCCCCGGCGGTCGATGGGGAGGTCGAGCACCGCTCCGAGGAACGTCTTGTTGGAAGCCGACAGCAACAGCGGGTAGCCCAGCCGGGCCAACGCCGACGAAGCGCGGAGCAAGGTGAGCGACTGATCGGCCGTCTTCCCCAGGTCGAGCCCGGCATCGAGGATGATCCGGTCGGCGGTCACCCCCGCAGCCAGCGCCCGGCCTGCTCGATCGGACAGGAACCGGGTCACGGCGGACACTACGTCGTCGTACCCGGGATCGGGATCGGGCACCCTGGGCGCGAGCCGGATGTGGGTGGCGACGACTGCCGCGGCGGCTTCGGCGGCCGCCGGGAGGTAGTCCGGGTCGGCGAAGCCGCTGATGTCGTTGCCCACCACGGCGCCAGCCTGGTACGCAGCCCGTGCGACCGGTGCCCGCCAGGTGTCGACGGACAGGACCACGTCGACGCGGGTGTGCAGGGCCTCCACCGCTGGTATCACGCGGTCGAGCTCCTCCTCGAGGCTGACCTCGGGACCGGGACCGGCTTTAACACCTCCCACGTCGATGATGTCCGCCCCGTCGGCGACCAGCTGCTCGGCCTTCGCCAGCAGCGCGTCCAACGAGAAGGTGGCCCCCCTGTCGTAGAACGAGTCGGGCGTCCGGTTCACGATCCCCATGACCAAGGCCCGCGACGATACGTCGAAGACCCGATCGCCGAGCACCAGCCGGGTCGATACGTCCACCGTGCTCGATACGTCCACCGTGTCAGAAGAGCCGCGCCGACAAGGCCTTACGATACCGTGCCGTCCGCTGATCGTCCGCCCCGAGCGTCTCCAGCAGGTCGAGGAACTCCTGGCGTGCCGCAGCGTCGTCCTTCACCCGCTCGAGCAGCCCGTCGAGAACCTCGTCGACGGCGTCAGGCGGCACCGACACCTGCTGCTGAAGCAGCCGGGCCTCAGCCGCCAGCTGGCGCGACTCGGGCGTCTCCGGTATCCGTCCGAGAAGATCGAGCGCCTCCTGCACCGCCCCCCGGTCGACGAGCAGCCGGGCCAGCCCGACCACGGCACCGGCATGGTCGGGCTGTAATTCGATGGCCCGGCGGAGCGAGGCCTCGTCTCCGGCGGCCACCAGCTGGTCCGCTTCGCTCGGTGCCGGGGAAAGCCTGGCCACCCATGCCGCCACCTGCGCCTCCGGGAGCGCTCCGACGAAGCTGTCGACGACCTTGCGCTGGTGGACGGCGAAGACCGCGGGGATCGACTGCACCTGGAACGTGGTGGACACCCGAGGGTTCTCGTCGACGTTCACCTTGACCAGCTCGACCGACCCACCGGTG
>JAJYAB010000323.1 GCA_021779775.1 Actinomycetes bacterium | reverse complement strand
TACGTTAGCGCGCAGCGCCTGGCGGAGCTCGAAGACCTCGGCCGGGGTCGGCTCGAGGTGCTCCGTCTCCAGCACAGCGCTCAGGACGAGGAGGAGGGCGTCGTCGGCAGCTGGTGCATCACCGGGAGCCCATTCGCCGCCAGCGGTCATCGGGGGGCCTCCTGACCGACCGGCGGTTCGAGGAGCTCGCGCAGGCGACGAAGGGCGCGGTACTGCGCGTTGCGTGTCGCTCCGGCCCCCATGCCGAGAGCTTGCGCGACCTGCTCGCTGCTGAACCCTGCGATGACCCGGAGCTCGAGGATGTGCTGGTCGCGAGCTGACAACCTGGCGAATGCCTGGCGAACCTGACGACGATCCTCGTCGACGATCAGCATGTCGTCCTGGTTGGCCCATGTGGTGTCGAGGCGGGGGATCTTGTCGGGAAGGCGCCGGGTGCGGTACGACCTCCGCTGCAGGTCCACGACGACATGCCGCAAGATGCCGAAGATCCACGCCTCGGCTGTCGCCCCGCCGTGGGCGATCCGGTCGCATCGGGCGATCGCCCGTGCCATCGCCTCGGCTACGGCATCCCGGGCATCTTCGCTGGGCAGCCTGCGCCTGGCATAGCCGGCCATAGCGGGGTACATGGCTCGGTACAGCTCCTCCCACGCGTCCGCGTCACCGGCGCGCAGCTTTTCCACGTCGACACTGGCGTCCGGTCCGTGAACCACTCCAAGACACTCCATCGCTCGAGACGGGCGGGTGTCACAAGGGTTTCGGCCGGAATTGCCGGTCAGGCAAGGATTTGGGTGGCAGCGCCTCCGCCGGCGCGCAGACCGGCCCCGGCGACGACGGCATGCCCCAACGGGGCCTGCATCCCGGAAACCCCGGCCGACCCGCTCGACGTGCTCGTCGACAGCAGCACCATGCCGACCACCAGGGCCACGATCACGAGGCCCAGGATTGCCCAGATGACGAGCTGGGCCCCGCCGCTGCCACGGCCGATGCGCATTGGCCGCCGGCCTTTCGGCGACCGGCCTTTCGGCGACCGGCCTTTCGGCGACCGGCTATTCGGCGACCGGCTATTCGGCATGGCGCCGGTCGCACTCGTGTGCAGGCGAGCCCGTGCCGGCAGCCCCGGAAGGCCGTCGTGGGGTTGGTCCCGCAGCGGTTGGGCGGCTGCGCCGGCGGGTTGCCGGGGCAGCGCACCGGGTCCTACCGACGGCGTCTCCGACCCTCGTGGCGAGGAACCTGGCAGGGGGCTCGCCGGGGAAGGGTCCGAACCGGAGGACGCCGGCCGGCGCTTCTCCATGAGAGTGCCGCACCGGGGGCAGCGGAGCATGCCGTCGTCGAGCGACTCGAGGCACTTCGGGCACATCACACGCACGACCGACCCCCCCTCCACCATGACCGGTACCGCAAGGATACCCCCAGGGTGTGGGCGCGGTGCGCCGCTACGACAGGGCACCCACCACGTGGTTGACGCACGCGCACAGGGCGGCCACGTCGTCGGGATCCACGGCAGGGAACATGCCGATCCGCAGCTGGTTGCGGCCGAGCTTTCGGTAGGGCTCTGTGTCGACGATGCCGTTGGCCCGCAGCACCTTGGCCACCGCGGCGGCGTCGACGTCGGCGGCGAAGTCGATCGTGCCGACGACATGGCTGCGCTGCGCCGGCTTGCCGACGAACGGCGTGGCGAAGCTCGACTGCTCCGCCCAGGTGTAGAGGATCTCCGCCGACCGGTCGCACCGGCGGGCCGCCCATTCGAGCCCGCCGTTGCCGAGCATCCACTCCACCTGCTCGGCCAGCATCACCAAGGTGGCGAGTGCCGGCGTGTTGTACGTCTGGTTCTTCGTGGCGTTGTCGATCGCCGTGGCCAGGTCGAAGAAGGCCGGCACCCAACGCCCCGACTCGGAGATCTGCGCCACCCGGGCAAGCGCAGCGGGTGACATCAGGGCGATCCACAGCCCGCCGTCGGAGGCGAAGCACTTCTGCGGGGCGAAGTAGTAGGCGTCGAACTCCGCCGGGTCGACCCGCAAGCCGCCGGCGCCCGACGTCGCGTCGACCGCCACCAGCCCGCCGCCATCCTCCGGGGCACCCGCGCCCGCCGGCCGGCGGATCTCCATGGCCACCCCGGTGGACGTCTCGTTGTGGGTGAGGGCGTACAGGTCCACGTCGCCCGAGGCTCGCGCCTCGGGGTGGCTCCCCGCCACCGCTTCGATGACCTCGGGCTGGTCGATGTGCGGCGCGTCAGCCGCAGCTTGGGCGAACTTCGACGAGAACTCCCCGAACGACAGGTGCTGGCTCTTGCGCTCGATCAGATGGAAGGTGGCGGCGTCCCAGAAGCAGGTGGTCCCCCCGTTCCCGAGGACCACCTCGTAGCCCTCGGGCAGGGAGAAGAGCTGGCGGATCCCCGAGCGGACCCGGCCCACGACGGACTTGACCGGCGCCTGGCGATGGCTGGTCCCCAAGATGCTGGTGGCGGCGGCCGCCACCGCCGCCACCTGCTCGGGGCGGACCTTGGACGGGCCGCATCCGAAGCGGCCGTCGGCAGGCTTCAGCGAGCCGGGGATGCGGACGTCGGGCGTGTCTGGCAAGGGTGTCACGTGTGCAAGCATTACAGGCATGGCGCTCCCGTACGAACCCGCCCCTTCCGGCGGCCGGGCGCCCTCGGGCCGGCGCGTCTCCGCCCGGCTGGCCTCGCTCGCCCCCTCCGCTACCCTGGCCGTCGACGCCAGGGCCAAGGCCCTGCAGGCGGCCGGTGAGGACGTCATCGGCTTCGGGGCCGGCGAGCCGGACTTCCCCACCCCCGGTGCCGTGGTGGAGGCGGCAGCCGCCGCCTGCCGCGACCCGAGGAACCACCGGTACACGCCGACCGCCGGGCTGCCCGAGCTGCGCGAGGCCATCGCCGTCAAGACCGGCCGTGACTCCGGCCTCGGCGTCGACGCCTCCCAGGTGCTGGTGACCAATGGAGGCAAGCAGGCCATCTACAACGCTTTCGCTGCCCTGCTCGACCCGGGCGACGAGGTCCTCGTTCCGGCGCCGTACTGGACCACCTACCCCGAGTCGGCCGCTCTCGCCGGGGGGGTGCCGGTGGCGGTG
>JAJYAB010000322.1 GCA_021779775.1 Actinomycetes bacterium | reverse complement strand
TCCCTGAAGACGATCCGCGCAACGCGGCGACCATCGCCGACAACGTGGGTGACAACGTCGGCGACTGCGCGGGCATGGCCGCCGACCTCTTCGAGTCGTACGCCATCACCATCATCGCCGCCATCATCCTGGGCGTCACCGCGTTCGCCTCCATCGGGCGCCAGGCCGACGCCGCCCGGGCCGTCGTGTTCCCGCTGGTGGTGCCGGCCATCGGGATCCTGGCCACCATCGTCGGGGTCTACCTCGTCAGGGCCACCAAGCGCGACACCAACGCCATGGCCCCGATCAACCGCGGTGTCCGGCTGGCCGCTGTGCTGACCACCGTCGGGGCGGCCGCGGTGGCCGGGGCGTACCTGCACTACTGGAAGGCGTTCTGGGCGGTGCTCACCGGCGTGGTCCTCATGCTGGTGGCCAGCGCCATCACCGAGCACTTCACCTCTACCGAGCGCTCTCCCGTCCATGAGATCGCCGAGTCCGCCCGCACCGGGCCCGCCACCACCACACTGGCCGGTATCGCCATCGGGCTGGAGTCATCGGTCTGGGCCATCGTGGCCATCGCCCTGGCCATCACCGTCTCGGTGGGGCTGGGCGGCGGTAACCTGAGGTTGACGCTCTACCTCGTCTCTCTCACGGGCATCGGGCTCCTGTCGACGGCCGGCATGATCGTCTCCGAGGACAGCTTCGGGCCGGTGTCGGACAACGCGGCGGGCGTAGCGGAGATGTCCGGCGAGTTCACCGGCGAGGCCGAGCGGGTCATGGTCAGCCTCGATGCCGTGGGAAACACCACCAAGGCGGTGACCAAGGGCGTGGCCATCGGCTCGGCGGTGATCGCCTCGGTGTCGCTGTTCGCGTCGTTCATCGAGACGATCGGAACCCAGCTGGGCCTGCACAAGACGGTCGCCAACCACGGCGTTAACTGGCTCTTCGACGCTGCGCAGACCCAGATCAACGTGTCGCATCCCACGGTGTTCATCGGTCTGCTGATCGGGGGCTCGGTGGCGTTCATCTTCTCGGCGCTGGCCATCAGGGCCGTCGGGCGCACAGCAGGCACCGTGGTGCAGGAGGTCCGGCGCCAATTCCGCGAGCACCCGGGGATCATGGACTACAGCGAGAAGCCGGACTACTACCGGGTGATCTCGATCTGCACCAGAGCTTCGCAGCGCGAGCTGGTCACGCCAGCCCTGTTGGCCGTCCTCACCCCGGTGATCATCGGGTTCGGCATCAACGACCTGGCGCTCGGGGCGTTCCTGGCAGCGGCCATCCTCACCGGCCAGCTGATGGCCAACTTCCTGTCGAACGCCGGTGGGGCATGGGACAACGCGAAGAAGTACATCGAGGACGGCCACGAGGGCGGTAAAGGCTCGGAGGCGCACAAGGCGGCGGTCATCGGCGACACGATCGGCGATCCTTTCAAGGACACGGCCGGCCCGGCGCTCAACCCACTGATCAAGGTGATGAACCTGGTGTCGCTGCTTATCCTGCCGGCGGTCATCACCATGCGGAACCACACCGGAGGCCGCCTGGGGATCGCCGGCGGTGCGCTGGTGGTGCTGCTGGTGTCCATCGCGTTCTCCAAGCGTAAGACCGAAGGATTCGGCGAGACGGCGGAGATCGTCGAAGGCGACACCCCGGTTGCCGCCGGCGTGGCGCCCTGACCCCGACGATCGCCGAGGTGCCCCCGGGTCGCAGTCCGGCGCGAGGGGTCTCGTGCCCCGGCGGCTCAGGTGGCGCCAGGTTGACAGGTCGGGCGCCAGCCTCCACGCTCATCCACGACCATGCCTGAATCCTCTCGACCCCCCTCCTCCGGCAAGCCGCTGGTCATCGTCGAGTCACCGGCCAAGGCCCGGACGATCGCCGGCCTCCTCGGTGGCGACTACGTGGTGGAGTCGTCGGTCGGGCACATCCGGGACTTGCCGCGCCGTGCCGAAGAGGTTCCCGCTGCCTACAAAGGCGAGGGATGGGCACGCCTGGGAGTCGACGTCGACAACGGCTTCAAGCCGCTGTATGTCGTCGCCCGCGAGAAGAAGGCGGTGGTGACGAAGTTGAAGCAGCTTGTCCGTCAGGCCAGTGAGGTCTACCTGGCGACGGACGAGGACCGCGAGGGCGAGTCGATCGCCTGGCATCTGAGCGAAGTCCTGGCCCCGCAGGTGCCCGTGAAGCGCATGGTGTTCCACGAGATCACCCCGGCGGCCATCGCCCGGGCCGTCGACGAGTGGCGGGAGCTCGATCGCCGCATGGTCGACGCGCAGGAGGCCCGCCGGATTCTGGACCGGCTGTACGGGTACGAGGTGTCTCCGGTCCTGTGGAAGAAGGTGATGCCGCGCCTTTCGGCAGGGCGGGTGCAGAGCGTGGCGACCCGGGTCGTCGTCGAGCGCGAACGGGCCCGGATGCGGTTCCACGGGGCCTCATGGTGGGATGTCGAAGGGACGTTCACCGCCCATGGCCAGGCGTTCACGGCTGCCCTCGTAGCGGTTGGCGGTACCCCGCTGGCGACGGGCCGGGACTTCACGGAGCAGGGCCAGCTGGCAGCGAAGGGACCGGTCGTCCTTCTCGGCGAGGGAGAGGCCGCAGAGCTGGCTGCTTCGCTGGCGGGTCGGCCGTTCACCGTCGCGTCGGTCACCGACAAGCCGTACCGAAGGTCGCCGGCGGCGCCGTTCATGACGTCGACCCTCCAACAGGAGGCGGGCCGCAAGCTCCGATTCGGAGCCCAACGGGCGATGCAGGTTGCCCAGCGCCTGTACGAGCAGGGCTGGATCACGTACATGCGCACGGACTCGACGACGTTGTCGGACGAGGCGCTCACCGCAGCCCGGCGCCAGGCGACCGAGCTGTACGGACCTGAGCACGTGCCGCCTCAGCCGCGGCGCTACGAGCGGAAGGTGAAGAACGCGCAGGAGGCGCACGAGGCGATCCGCCCTGCCGGGGAGTCCTTCCGCACCCCCGAGCAGGCGGCTACCCATCTCTCGGGCGACGAGCTGCGGCTCTACGAGCTGGTGTGGAAGCGGACCGTCGCCTCCCAGATGGTCGACGCCACGGGGACAAGCGCCACGCTCCGGCTCGAAGGCGCCCCTGCCGGCGATCCCGGTCGGACGGCCA
>JAJYAB010000321.1:2305-3101 GCA_021779775.1 Actinomycetes bacterium | reverse complement strand
CAGGACTGGCGCGGACATTCTCCCCTCATGGCCTCGCCAGCTTCTTCGGGCAGGTGGACAACTCGAAGGCGGCCGCCGCGGCGGCCCGCACCGGCGACCGTCCCCAGTCGATCATCGGGGTCGTGCGCATCGGTGTGCAGGGCGCCCATTCCGGAGCAGGGAACACGCTGTGGTTCCTGGCGGTCATCAACGTCTTCTTCGGCGTCTTCAACCTCCTGCCCCTGCCCCCCCTGGATGGTGGTCACGTGGTTCTGGCCGTCTACGAGCGTCTTCGCAGCCGGACCGGTCGGGCGTACCGGGCCGACGCGGCGAAGCTGGCACCGGTCGCCTATGCGTTCATGGCATTCCTCGTGGTGTTTGCCGGTTCGGCGCTCTTCCTCGACATCACCCATCCCATCGTCAACCCGTACAAGTGAGGTCCTGATGAGCCGACTGAACCCGGTTGCCGCGGAGCGGCGGCCAACCCGACAGATCCGGATCGGCACCGTCGCGGTCGGTGGCGACGCGCCGATCGCCGTGCAGTCGATGACCACCACGAAGACCGCCGATGTCGAGGGAACCCTGGCGCAGATCTACGCGCTGGCTGCTGCGGGCGCCGACATCGTGCGTTGCACGTGCAACGAAGAGGAGGCAGCCGAAGGGCTCGCGCACATCGTTCCCCGTGCTCCCGTGCCGATCGTGGCGGACATCCATTTCCACCACGAGATGGCGCTGGCTGCGCTGGAGGCGGGTGTGCAGGGGCTGCGTCTGAACCCGGGCAACCTCCGCAAGGCCCACGAGATCAAGGAGGTGGCGG
>JAJYAB010000321.1:0-2295 GCA_021779775.1 Actinomycetes bacterium | reverse complement strand
AGGCACGCGACCGGGGTGTTCCCATCCGCATCGGGGTCAATGCCGGCTCGCTGCACAAGGATCTCTACGAGCGGTTCGGGGGAGCGACGCCTGAGGCCTTGGTCGAGTCGGCCCGGATGGAGCTGGCGTACTTCGAGGAAGTGGGGTTCTCCGACGTCAAGATCTCCGTCAAGGCGTCGTCGGTGCCCCTCATGATCGCCGCCTATCGGTTGGCCTCGGAGACCTTCGACCACCCGCTTCACCTGGGCGTGACGGAAGCCGGGCCGCCCCCCGCCGGCCTGATCAAGGGCACCGCCGGCATCGCCACCCTGCTCGCCGAGGGTATCGGGGACACCATCCGGTACTCGCTCACTGCCGATCCCGTGGAGGAGGCACGTGCCGGCCGACAGCTGCTCGAAGCGCTCGGTCTGCGCGAGCGACGCGGCCTCGACCTCATCGCCTGCCCGTCGTGCGGTCGCGCGGAGATCGACGTCATCGGGGTGGCCCGCCAAGCACAGGAGGCGCTCGAATCGCTCCAGCTCCCCATCCAGGTGGCAGTCATGGGATGTGTGGTCAATGGTCCAGGAGAAGCACGTGAAGCGGATCTCGGCATCGCCGCCGGGCGCCACCGGGGGCACCTCTTCATTAAAGGCCAGATCGTGCGGGTGGTTCCTGAAGACGACATGGTCGCCGCCTTGGTGGAGGAAGCGGAGAAGCTGGTGGCCGAGGGGATCGAAGCGCGGCTCGCCGCCGCCGACACCGGTGCCCAGGCCGAGGCGGACGCCGATCGAGCGGCGCTGTTCGCTGCCAAAGGACCCGATGCCAACCATGCGGCGCAGCGGGTCGACCTCATTCGTAAGACGGTGCACGATGGCGCAGCGCCGGCGGTAGGTTCGCCGCCTCCGGCCGGCACGTAGCGCCAGGCACGCCAAGGCTGCTGCGGCGCCAGCTCCCCGTCGTCAGGCGCTGCCCCGGGCAGGTGGCCCTGGTGGCCGGGGACGACCGGAGCACGGCCACGGCCTCCTGCTATAGTCGCTTCGCTGTTCAGTCGGACGGGTAGTGGAGTGGCGGGTGGTGAAGCGTGGGCGGGCAGCCCACGCTTCTCTTTGTTTGTTCCATGCCTCGGCGACGTGCTGGACCAGCGAGGGCACGGCGATTGACGACACGACGAGGAGGTGGGAGAGACGGTGGTTGACGAGCTGATGGAGATGCTCGCGGCCACGCTGCACCCTCTCGGCCTCGAGCTGGTCGACGTCGAGCTTCGGTCGTCGATGCTCCGGGTCGTGGTCGACGGGCCCGGCGGGGTCGATCTGCAAGCCGTATCGGATGCCACCCGGGCGGTCTCTGCCGTGCTCGATGCCCACGACCCCTTTCCCGAGAGCTACACCCTCGAGGTGTCGAGTCCTGGCGTGGAGCGCCCGCTGCGGACGCCGGCCCACTTCTCCCAGGCCGTGGGGGAGACCATCACGCTCCGGACGGTGGCGGGCACCGAAGGCGAACGGCGCGTCGAAGGTCGGTTGGCTGTTGCCGACGGCGACGGCATCGTCGTCGTCGGGCCTGGCCTGCCGGCGGACGGCCGGAGGTTCAGCTACGCGCAGATCGAACGGGCGAGGACCGTCTTTGCATGGGGTGGCACGCCACGACCATCGGGTGCCCGTCGTCACGGGTCCGCCCGTCACCGAGCCGACAGACCCACGGGCGCCGACAGGGAGAGGGTGACGACACCATGAGCAAGGCGAACTTCGAGTTCCTCGATGCCCTGGCCCAGATCGCACGGGACAAGGGGATCTCGGTCGAGACGCTGCTCGATGCACTGGCCAACGCGCTGGTCACCGCATACAAGCGCCGTCCGGGTGCAGCTGAAGAAGCCGTGGTCACCATCGACCCCGAATCAGGGGAGATCCGGGTGTACGGCCAGGAGCTCGATGAGGATGGCACGGTCGTGCGCGAGTGGGACGCCACCCCCGACGACTTCGGGCGGATCGCTGCGCAGACCGCCAAGCAGGTGATCCTCCAGCGGATCCGGGAGGCCGAACGCGACCTGAAGTACGAGGAGTACGCGGGGCGCGAGGGTGACATCGTCACCGGCATCGTGCAGCAGACCGACAACCGTTACACGCTCCTCGACCTGGGCAAGGTGGAGGCGCTGCTGCCTCAGGCCGAGCAGGTCCCCTACGAGCGCTACGAGCACGGGGCTCGGCTGAAGGCCTACATCGTGGAGGTCCGCAAGACCACGAAGGGCCCGCAGATCGTCGTCAGCCGCAGCCACCCCGGCTTGGTCAAGCGGCTGTTCGAGCTCGAGGTGCCCGAGATCTC
>JAJYAB010000320.1 GCA_021779775.1 Actinomycetes bacterium | reverse complement strand
GTCCACGGCGCAGCGCCTGGTCGGGTTGGGCCGCGACCGGGAGTCGGTCTTCCGGGAGCTGGCCATGACGCTCACCGCGGTGACGAGGCAAGGGCGCGGCGAGGAGCGGAGCTTCGACGGCGAGGAGCGGAGCTTCGACGACGAGCGGAGCTTCGACCGCTCGGCCTACGCAGCGGCGCTTTCCCGGCTGCCGTTCCCGAGTGTCGACGACATCGAGCACGTGATGGTCGAGCTGGTGCGGGCCGAGCAGGGGATCGGCGCCACCGAGCTTACCGAGCAGACCATCGAGGGTCTGTCGTGCGACCCTGGCGACGCAGCGGTCCACCGCCTCGTCGAGCACGTCATGGACCGCCTCGTGGACGACGACGGCCCCCTGGCATGGGTGGTGGACGACCGCACGGTGCACGTGGCCGGCCTGACCGCCGGCATCGTGCTCACCCACCGGCTTACTGCCAGCGAGCGCGAGGTCGGAGCGCTGGCGGTGGCGTTCGACCTGGCTGGTTTCTGCCGCTACGACGAGGTTGCGCTGCCCGACGGCACGCCGTTGTCGGTGGCTCCGGTCGCACCTGGGCACTGGGAGTGGAGGGGGCCCGGCGGTTGGCTGGACGGGTTCGACGTCGAGACGGTGCTGTCGGTGCGGGTCGATGCCGCAGGCCTCGTCTCCATGACCCCGCTCGCCGACGTGCCGGCCGTCGATGGTGGGCTCGTCGAGCGCTTGCGGGCCGCCTACCAACGCACCGTCGAGGAGCCGTGGCTTCCGGTGAGCGGCGAGGACCTGGTGCTCGCCCTGCTCCTCGAGGATCGTCACACCTTCGACGCGCCGCATGCCCCGCTGTCGGAGCTCAGCCAGGCAGCCGGGCTGGAGCGGCGCCTGAACGAGGTCGCCCACGACGACACCGTATGGCACAACCAGACACGCGGCCGCCGGATCGGGCGTGTGCTGGACGCGTGCGATGGCGACCTGCCGGCCGCACGCCAGGCGCTCCGGGCGCTCGACGTCGCCGACCTGGTGTCCGGTGTCGACCAGGCGGCCGTCCCCGACGTCGAGGGGCCGGTAGACGCGGTGATGCTGCGGTCGGTGCTCGCCGACCTGGGGGACGAAGCGGTGCTGTCCGCCGTCACCGTCGAGCTGTTCGACGTCGACGAGCCCCACAGCCGGCCCAGAGCGCAGGCGTTCGTCGACGCGCTCGTCGGCGCTGCGTCCCGGCCGCGCCAGGAAGCCGTCGCCCGGTTCCTGGCCGCGGTGGGCGCCGAGCGGTCGTCGGAGCCGCTGGTCGCCGAGCAGCACCTCGCCCTCGCCTACGAGGCCGATCGTGACTTCAGCCCCGCCATCGACCGGCTCGCGTGGTACGCGTCGGACCGCGGCGACGCCGCGCGGGCGGTACAGCTGTGGCGGCGCCTCACCGGAACGGGCGCCGTCGCCCGGGACTTGGCCGAAGTCGAGCGCTTCGTGACGCAGGCCCACGCCAAGCTGGGGCGGAACGATCCCTGCTGGTGCGGGTCGGGACGTAAGTACAAGCAGTGCCACCTGGGGTCACCGGAGCTTCCGGCGCTTGCCGAGCGGGTCGGATGGCTGTGCCGCAAGGCTGTCGCGTTCATGGAGCGCCGTGGGGGCGCCGCCTACGCCGATGTTGTCGACATCGCGTCGGCGAGGGCGGTCGACCCCGACGATCATGCCTCGGTGGTCGCCGCGCTCGAGGACCCGATCGTCATGGACCTGGCGCTCACCGAGGGAAGATGGTTCAGCCGGTTCCTGGAGGAGCGCGGTGCCCTGCTCCCTGACGACGAGGCACTGTTGGCGGCGGCGTGGGAGCTCGTCGACCGGACCGTGTACGAGGTGCTCGACGTCCGGCCCGGTCGGGGAGTGACCGTCCGCGACCTGCGCACCGGCGACCGGGTGGACGTGGCCGAGGCGACGTTCAGCCGTGACACGAAGGCAGGCGTCCTGGTGTGCGGCCGCGCCGTCCCCGATGGCCAGGCCCACCAGTTCATCGGCGCCATGTTCCCCGTCGCACCGGGCAGCGAGGTCGCCCTGCTCGACCTGCTCGACGAGGCGGACCCCTTCGCCATCGCCGCATGGGTCGCCGACCTCTACCGCCCGCCGGTGCTGTGGACCCGCGAAGGCGAAGCTTCGGTCCAGTGCGAGCTGGTGGTCGAGGTCGGCGACCCGGTGGCGGCGCGGGCGTTCCTCGATGTGACCTACGAGGCAGACGAGGCGGCCGACGGCGCAGGATGGAGGGAGCTCTTCCCGCTCAACGAGGACGAGAAGATCCTCCGGGCCCGCCTACGGCTCGACGGAGACACGCTGGCCGTCAGCACCACCAGCGAGGAACGGGCCGAGCGGGTGGTCGCCACCTTGGCGGCCGGGCTGGCCGGGGTCCGAGTCGTCTCCGACCGGCGGACGCCGATGGACGTCGCGTCGATGATGAAGATGCAGGAGCACGAACGTTCGCTGGGTGCCGGCGTGGACGTTGCCGGTCCCGATGCGCGGCTTAGCTCCCCCGAGGTGACGGAGGCGCTCGAGGGGATCCGCGACCGGTTCGAGATCCGCTGGTGCGACGAGTCGATCCCCGCGCTCAGGGGGCTCACACCGCGCCAGGCAGCCGACGACCCGAGCCGCCGCCAGGAGTTGATGCGCCTCATCGCCAGTTTCGAGGGCCCGGCGACGGGTCCCGGCACGATGACGATGCGCCCTGAGCGCCTGCGCGAGCTCCTCGGCCTGTAGGGAGGCACGCCACCTGGGCCCGCGACAGCGGACCCGGCACCAGACCGGCGCTCACGCCGCTCGACACCTGGCGGGGGTCTTCGGGTGGGGGGTCTTGGTGATCTTCGCCGGGGTGGTCGGCGCGACGACGGTGGTGGTTGGGGGTGAGCTGCTCTGCTGGGGGAGCGGAGCGCCGGGGGGGCCCGGGGTCGTTCTGGCCGGGGCCGGTGGGGGGGACAGCTGGGCTGGTGCGATAGCGCTCGCAGGTCCCATGATGATCCGCGTGTCCGCCGTGGTGATGAACTGCAGGACGGTGTCGATCATCCCGTTCGGGACACCGATGCACCCGGCGGTGTAGGAGTAGCCAGCCGGGTCGTCGTGGAGGAAGATGCCGGATCCCTGTCCCGGTACCTG
>JAJYAB010000319.1 GCA_021779775.1 Actinomycetes bacterium | reverse complement strand
TGACCTGGATGCACACCATGACCATCGCCTCGCACTGGGTCGGGTTGACCTTGCCCGGCATGATCGACGATCCAGGTTCGTTGGGCGGCAGCACCAGCTCGGCCAGCCCGCTGCGGGGACCTGATCCCAGCCACCGGATGTCGTCGGCGATCTTCATGAGCGATACGGCCAACGTCCGCAGGGTGGCCGACACCTGGACCAGTGCATCATGGGCGGCCAGCGCGGCGAACTTGTTGGGGGCGGACACGAAGGGCAGGCCGGTGAGCGTTGCGATGGCGGCTGCTGCCCGACCCCCGAACTCCGGATGGGTGTTGAGCCCGGTGCCGACCGCGGTGCCACCCAGCGCCAGCTCGTAGAGATCGGGCTGGACGGTGTCGAGCCGTCGAAGATCGGCGTCGAGCTGGGCCACATAGCCCGAGAGCTCCTGGCCGAGGGTGAGGGGAACGGCATCCATCAGGTGCGTCCGGCCGATCTTGACGATGCCGGCGAACGCCTCCGCCTTGGCGGCCAGGCTGCTGCGCAAGGCAGTCACTGCCGGCACCAGCTCGTGCACGAGCTGCTCGGCCACAGCGATGTGCATGGCCGTCGGGAACGTGTCGTTCGACGACTGCGACATGTTCACATGGTCGTTCGGATGCACCGGATCCTTGGACCCGAGCCGGCCGCCGGCCAGCTCGATCGCCCGGTTGGCGATCACCTCGTTGGCGTTCATGTTCGTCTGGGTGCCGCTGCCCGTCTGCCAGATCCGCAGGGGAAAATGGGTGTCGAGCTGGCCGTCGCGCACCTCTCGGGCCGCCCGCACGATCCACTCGGCCAGCCGCTGGTCGAGCTTGCCCAATTCGGCGTTCGTCCTGGCGGCTGCCTCTTTCAGGATGCCGAAGCCCCGGATGAGGGGGCGAGGCATCCGATCGTCGCCGATGGCGAAGTGGATCATCGAGCGTGCTGTCTGAGCGCCCCAGTACCGGTCGTCGGGGACCTCGATCGGTCCCATCGAATCGGTCTCGACACGGCTCGTGGTCACCAGCACCTCGCTCTGTCTACGGCCTCTGCCCACGGCCTCTGCCCACGGCCTCTGCCCACGGTAGGCCGCCAACGACGATAGCCCGGCCAGCGTCGATCCGAGGACGGACACCGCTTCGGTCGCCGGCGACCCGACACCCGTCATGCTGTGCTCCTCGCCGTGGGGCGCGGGGGCGGCGGCCAGCGCCACGATGATGCCGTCCGCACCCGCGTCGAGAAGTCGGCGTCCGACGTCAACCGCGCGGCTGACGGCGGGCGGCGGTCCGAGGGTGCACCGCACTATGGCGATCCGGCGCGGCGCCACGCCCATCGGAGCAGCAGTCGTCGGGTGACGCAGGACGCGTTCGAGCGCTTCGTCGGGCCCCCAGAAGATGGCGCCGTCGGCGTCTGCTGCCGCCGCTGGAAGCATCACGTCGGAAGAGCCAACCCCGACCAGGACGTAGAGCGGCGGGCCGCCAGGGCGAGCCGGCCGGGGCAGGTTGGGCGCCGCCACCAGACCTGTCGTGCCCGCTGCGGCTCGGCCCGGCTTGCCGGAGAACAGCCGCCGGCAGGTCTGCAGATCGGTGGCGAGCTGCCGGCCGCTGCGATCGGGTTCGAGCGCCAGCAGCGTGCGGCCGCCGGCCAGCAGATCGAGCGTCGTCGCCTGCTTGGCCAGCACCGCCGGCAGGCGGCTGCCGGCGGGAAGCCCGAGCACGCCGATCGCGATGTCGCTGGTCGTCACCGCCAGGCCGGAAGCCACCATGAAGGGATCCGCGCCGCGCCACCACGGCGCCAGGAGGGAGGGGCCTTTACCGGCAGTGCCGGACCCTGGACCGCCGGCCACCCAGACACTGTCGAAGCCAGCGTTGGCAGCGGCGACGGCCAATACCGACGTGTCGCTGAACGCCTCTCCAGTCGAGCCCCCGAGCGGGCTCACCGGTCCGACCAGCAACCCCAGACGCGGGGCACCGGGCGGCCATGCCGACACGCTCACCGAACCCGGCGGTGCATCGCTCATCCGACCAGCCTGCCGCATGCCGTGCACCCGGGCAGCCAACGCCGTCCATGATGCCCAGCACCGCCTACCCTCGCGGCATGCTCCACCAGCCCTGCTCCTCCTCCGCCATCGCGTCGGCGGCCAGCTGCTCGAGCCCCAATGCCGCCGCTCCGACGGTCAGACCCGACCGGACCGCCACCTCCTCGAGGGGAATCGGGTCGAAGTGCAGGGTCTTCAGGACCGTGGCAGCCAGGCGCGACGGGGGCCGGCCCCGCTGCCGCCGCGCCGTTCCCGGGGATGCCACAGCCGGAAATCGGATGGCCGGGTCGACCTCGATGGCGCGACCCACTGCTGCCAGCACGTCCCTGACGTCGCGCACCGGGGTGGCGACCCCGTCGGCGAGCATGTCGTTGGTCCCTGCAGATGCCGGGCTCCGGATCGAGCCGGGCACCGCACCGACGGCCACGTTCCGCTGGTCGGCTGCTTCCACGGTGTAGTGGGCGCCACTGCGCCGGTGTGCCTCGACGACCACGACGACGTGCGCCATGGCGGCCATCATCCGGTTCCGGACAGCGAAGTTCCACCGGGCGCCGGCCGCTCCCGGCGCCACCTCGGACACGACATACCCACGCCCGGCGACGGCCCGCCGAAGCGCCGCCGTGGTCGGCCCGGTGGCCGCGTCGGGTGCCGAGCCAAGCACACCGACCAGGGGGGTGGTAGCCGGCGACCGCAGCGCGCCGGCGTGGGCCGCGTGGTCGATGCCGCGGGCGAGGCCGGAGACGACGACCACCCCGGCATCGGCCAGCGCCCCACCGAGCTCGGACGCCACCCCGAGACCGTATGCGGTAGCCGATCTGGTACCCACGACAGCCACCCGAGGCAACTGGTCGGCTGCCGTCGCGTCGCCCAACGTGAACAAGACGCCCGGCGCCTCGGGATCGCTGCTCAGCGACGCCGGGTAGCCGCTGCCGCCGAGCAGGGCGACGCTCACGCCGCTGGACGTACAGGCATCGGCGACCTCCTGCACCAGCTCAACCCGGATGTGCTGGCGCAGCGCCTGCGCCGGGTCCGCCGGATGCCGCCCGGTGGCGAGGAGGTCCCACACGTCGGTCGGGAGCCGCCCGTCGAG
>JAJYAB010000318.1 GCA_021779775.1 Actinomycetes bacterium | reverse complement strand
CCGATCTCCCGGGGTGCCCACGTCGTGCTCATGACGTCGCCGTACTTCGACACCGGGGAGCAGCCGAACGGAGCGCCATGGGACGAGGACTCGCCGGCCAGGGTGAACGTGCTGAACCGCATCATCACGTCGGTGGCGGCCGGCCATCGGAACACGGTGACCGTGGTGCCGCTCAACAGGTACCTCGACCCTCAGGGGCACTTCACCTGGAAGATCGACGGGAAGACGATGCGCCAGGGCGACGGCGTGCACACCACGCAGGCGGCGGGCACCTACCTTGCGCCGAAGATCCTTCCCGAGCTGGCCGCAGCCGGGCGTGCCGGCTGACGCCGAATGCCGGTAGGGCCGAATGCCGCGGGGAACCGAGACCCGGTTCCCCGCATCGGGCCCTGCTGGTTAGCTGGGGGCTGGTGCCGGGCCCTGGGCACCGGAGATCTGCACGAACGCCAGCCGGATCTGGGCGAGCGCATCGGCGAGCGGCTGCTCCGCCTCGCCGAGCCGCCCGGTGAGACCCTCCACCAAGGCGCCGAGGCTGTCGACGGCCAGCCGCGCCTCGTCGAGCTTGGGCGGCTGCTCCGACAGATGGATGGCTGCCAGCTCGAACAGGCCGTAGGCGTGGTTGGCGACGACCAGGGCTGCCGGAGTGGCCAGGAGCTGGCGCCGCACCTCGTCCATCTGGCGTTCCATGGCAGCCTGCTCGGCGGCGCCCGGCTCCGCCGAGCCACCGGCTGGCGGTCCTGGCGGGCCGTCGACAACCGGTCCGGCGGGCCCTGGCGGTGGGCTGGCGTCGATCGGGGGCTCGGCAGGGGAGGCGGCAGGGGAGCGGGGTCGGCCGACCGGTCGCTCCCCTCCGGGTGTCCATAGGGTGCTCACGCCTGGTAGCCTAGGTCTTGGAGTTCAAAGGGAAGCGGGGTCGTCCAGTGACGTACCCCCACCCGGCCGCCACCGGTGCGTCGGGTTGGTTCGGCAGTGCATCATCGGCGCGCCGCAGGCGATAACCACGCTTCCTGTGTCTATGGCTCCCGGGAGACCGGGAGCCCCAGCGACGGGAGGGATGTCGCATCGCCACTGCACCGGCCACCAACGAACCTCGGATCAACGACCGCATCCGCGCACGCGAAGTGCGCCTGGTGTCAGCCGAGGGCCAGCAGCTCGGGATCAAGGCGTTGCCCGAAGCGCTCGCCATCTCCCGGCAAGCCGACCTCGACCTGGTCGAGGTGGCGCCGCTGGCGAGCCCACCGGTCTGCCGGATCATGGATTACGGCAAGTTCAAGTTCGACGCTGCCCAGCGGGCCAAGGAATCACGGCGCAAGACCACGACCGTCGGCATCAAGGAGATGAAGTACCGTCCGAAGATCGGTCCGGGGGACTTCGACACCAAGACGCGCCAGGTCCTCAAGTTCCTGAACGAGGGCCATAAGGTCAAGGTCACCATCATGTTCCGAGGGCGTGAGGTCTTCCACCCCGAGCTCGGCAAGCGGATCCTCGACCGGGTGGCCGAGCACGTCGACGGCAGCGGCCGGGTGGAGACCGAGGGCCGGTTGGACGGGCGCAACATGGTGATGGTGCTGGCCCCGGACAAGCGCGCCAAGCAATCGGCAGCGGCGAGAGCCGACCACGACCCGCAGGACGTCTCCGCCGGGTCGCCGGGGATGCCGCCTGCCGCATCGGCCAACGGAGCCTCGGCTCCTGCCGATGCACCGACTGCCGATGTATCGACTGAGGAGAACCGCTGACATGCCGAAGATGAAGTCCCACCGCGGAATGGTCAAGCGAGTGAAGGTGACGGGGACCGGCCGCCTCCGCCGCCGCCAGGCCATGCGGTCGCACATCCTCGAGAAGAAGCCGAGCAAGCGGACGCGGCGGCTCGGGCGTGAAACCGAGTTCGCAGCAGCGGACACGGCCAATGTGAAGAAGCTGCTGGGCCGCTGAGCGAGCGGTCTCCGGGCGGGTCGCACGGGGGGCCGGCCAGCGCATCGATCTCCGGCAGGGTGCCCGTATGCGGCGTCCCGCCGGTCTGAACGTCATCGCAGACGCAGACGATCTGAACGTCATCGCAGAAAGGAGCTCGTCATGGCCAGGGTGAAGCGCGCCGTTCACGGGCGCAAGTCGCGCCGCGCCGTCCTCGAGCAGGCTGAGGGCTACTACGGCAACCGGAGCCGGTCGTTCCGGTCCGCCAACGAGGCGGTCATGCACTCGCTGCAGTACGCGTACCGTGACCGTCGCGCCCGTAAGGGTGACTTCCGTCGGCTGTGGATCCAACGGATCAACGCAGCGGCCCGCCAGAACGGCATCAGCTACAGCCGGTTGATCGCCGGGCTGCGGGTGGCCGAGGTGGAGGTCGACCGCAAGGTGCTGGCGGACCTGGCGGTCTCCGAGCCGGCAGCCTTCGCCCGTATCGTGCAGGTCGCCACCGACGCGCTGGCCGAGCCGACGACGCCCACCGTCGGTCTGTCTGCAGCGACGGTGGGCGGGGACGAGTCCTGACCCAACCCCTCGGCATCCGGCACCAGCGCGTGCAGCGCCTGCGCCGGTTGCTGAGCCGCCGCAGCGTTCGCCGGAACGAAGGGGCGTTCGTCGTCGAGGGAGCTACCATGCTCGCCGGCGCGCTGGCCGCCGGGGCACAGGTGGAGACGGTGTTCGTCGACGCCGCGGTGCAGCTCCCCCAGGCGGCGGCGGCTGCCGTGGAGGCCGCCGTGGCCACCGGAGCCCGGTCGTTCAGCCTGGCTGCCGGGGTGCTCGACCGGGTGGCCGGCACCGTCACTCCTCAGCCGGTGCTGTCGGTCGTCCGCACACCGGTAGCCGACGTCGGGGCACTCGACGGTGCCACCTTCGTCGTGGTGTGCGTGGATGTGCGCGACCCGGGGAACGCCGGCACCGTCATCCGCAGTGCCGATGCAGCGGGAGCCGACGCGGTGGTCTGCTGCGCCGGCACGGTGGACCCGTTCAACCCCAAGACCGTACGCGCATCTGCCGGCTCGGTGCTGCACCTGCCGGTCATCGTCGACGTCGAGCCCGGCGTCCTGCTCGACCGGCTGGGGGCCTCTGGTGTGGCCACGTGGGGAGCGGCGGCCCGGGGCGGCACCCCGCACACCGCGGTCGACTGGTCGGTGCCGAGCGCCCTGCTGCTCGGTAACG
>JAJYAB010000020.1 GCA_021779775.1 Actinomycetes bacterium | reverse complement strand
CACCCGCAGCTCGACGTCGTCGCAGCCACCGCCGGCACCCAGGCGGGCCAGCCGGTGGCGTCGCTGTACCCGTCGCTGTCGGCCGCCTATCCGGGCATGGACTTCGCGCATCTCCAACCCGATGCGCTCCATGGCCTCGACGTGGTGTTCCTCGGCCTGCCGCACGGGCGAGCGCAGCTCCTGGTGCCCGAGCTGGTGGACCGGGTCGGCCTGATCGTCGATCTGTCGGCGGACTTCCGCCTGCACGACGCCGGAAGCTATCCCCAGTGGTATGGGCACGACCACGCGTCGCCGGATCTGCTCGACCGGTTCGTCTACGGGCTGCCCGAGCTGAACCGCCCGCAGCTCACGGGAGCCCGGATGGTGGCGGCCGCCGGCTGCTACCCGACGGCAGCCGCCGTGGCCTTGGCCCCGTTGGTGGCCGCCGGCGTGGTGGGGATCACCGGCATCGTGGTCGACGCGGCCAGCGGCGCTTCGGGGGCAGGCCGGACGCTGGCCCACGCGACCCATTTCGCCACGGTTGACGAGGACTACACCGCTTACGGGCTCCTGAACCATCGCCATACCCCCGAGATCGAGCAGGCGGTGGGGGCCCAGGTGCTCTTCACGCCGCACCTGGCTCCGATGAGCCGGGGGATCCTGGCCACCTGCTACGCCCGGCCCACGTCGCCGGACCTCGACACGGCCGCCGTGATGGGTGTGCTGCACGCCACGTACGACGAGGAGCCGTTCGTGGTGGTGACGGACGATCCGCCGTCGACCAAGGCCACCCTCGGGTCCAACTGTGCCCACGTGACTGCCCGGGTGGACCGGCGCACGGGCTGGGTGATGGTGCTCTGCGCCATCGACAACCTGGTGAAGGGCGCTTCCGGCCAGGCGGTGCAGTGCGCCAACCTGGCGCTCGGGCTCCCCGAGGACACCGGGCTCCCGATCGCCGGGGTGTACCCATGAGCGTCACCGGTCCCCTCGGCTTCGTGGCTGCCGGCGTGGCCTGCGGTATCAAGGCTGCCGGTCAGCTCGACCTCGCCCTGGTGGCCACCGACGATGGCACGGCGGTGCCGGCGGCCGGGGTGTTCACCGCCAACCGAGCCGCAGCACCGTCGGTCCAGCTCAGCCGCCGACACTTGGTGGCGACCGGCGGGCGGGCAGCCGCCGTGGTCCTGTCGAGCGGCAACGCCAACGCCGCTACCGGTGCCCGGGGCATGCACGACGTGGAGGCGATGTGCGCTGCCACGGCAGCGGGGCTCGGAGCCATGACGGAGGAGGTGCTGGTCGCCCAGACCGGGCTGATCGGGATCCCCCTGCCGGTCGGACCACTCGGCTCGGGCATCCCCGTCCTGCTCGACGCCCGGTCGGGCTCGCGCCAGGCCGCTGCCGATGCTGCGACGGCCATCATGACCACCGACACCGTGCGGAAGGAGGTGCTGGTGGAGGGCGAGGGGTTCCGCGTCGGTGCCATGGCCAAAGGCGCCGCCATGCTGGAGCCGTCGATGGCCACGATGCTCGCCGTGCTGACCACCGACGCCCAGGTAGGCGACGCCCAGGTAGGCGACACGCTGCTCGGCGACCTGCTCCGCCATAGCGTCGAGGGGTCGTTCAACCGGATGACCGTGGACGGCTGCATGTCGACCAACGACACCGTGCTGGTGCTGGCCAGCGGGCGCTCCGGGGTCGCTCCGGGTGCCGGGGCGCTGGCCGAAGCCCTCGGTGAGGCCTGCCAGCAGCTGGCGGCCTCCATGGCCGCCGATGCCGAGGGGGCTACGAAGGTGGCCCATGTGGTGGTCGAGGGCGCGGTGTCCGACGACGAGGCCCATCGGGCCGCCCGGAAGGTGGCGGGCTCGCTCCTGGTCAAGTGCTCGCTCAACGGGGAGGATCCCTACTGGGGACGGGTGGTGAGCGAGCTCGGATCGGCCGGTGTGGGCTTCGAGCTCGATCGTGTGCAGGTCTCCTACGGCGGCGTGGCCGTGTGCCGCGCCGGCGTGTCCGTCGAGCACGACGCGGCAGCGGTCCGCCGCCACATGGCCGGCCGGTCGATCACCATCACCTGTGGTCTGGGGATCGGAGCCGGGCGTGCCGCCGTGCTGACCACCGACCTCGGTCACGGGTACATCGACGAGAACCGGGGCACGTCATGAGCACCGGGGACCCCCGCATGGGGACGGGCTCGGCGCGGGTCGCCGGAGATCGTGCCGTCCCGGTGGCGGGCGCGGCCGACAAGGCGGCGCTCCTCATCGAGGCCCTTCCCTACATCCGCCGGTTCTGGAACAAGGTGGTGGTGGTGAAGTACGGAGGCAACGCGCTCGGCGGCGAGGGACCTGACGCGTCGGCCGCCGCCCTGGCCGCCTTCGCCGAGGACGTGGTGCTCATGCGGTCGGTCGGCATGCTGCCCGTGGTCGTCCACGGCGGAGGGCCGCAGATCGGCATGCTCATGGCCAGGTTGGGCAAGGAGCCCGAGTTCCGCGACGGCCTGCGGGTGACCGACGCCGAGACGCTGGAGATCGCCCGCATGGTGCTGGTCGGCAAGATCAACCGTGACATCGTGTCGGCGGTCAACGTCCACGGTCCCCTGGCCGTGGGGCTGTCGGGAGAGGACGCCAACCTCATCACGGCTACCGCCCGCGACGTGGCGCTCGGGTTCGTCGGCGACGTGGGCGACGTCGACCCGACGCTCCTCGAGCGCCTGCTGGCCCAAGGCCTGGTCCCGATCGTGGCCACCATCGCCTCCGACGCGTCGGGGCAGGCCTACAACATCAACGCCGACGCGGTGGCCGGAGCGGTGGCCGCCGCCCTCGAGGCGGAGAAGCTCGTCTTCCTCTCCGACGTCGACGGCCTGCGCGCCGTGGCCGGCGACCCGTCCACCTTGATGCGATCGGCGACGGCCGACGAGCTCGACGCCATGGTGGCCTCGGGTGCCGCGTCGGCCGGGATGGTGCCCAAGGTGCAGGCTGCCAGCCGTGCCGTGCGCGCCGGGGTCGGCCAGGTGCACATCCTCGACGGTCGGGTCCCCCACGCGGTGCTGCTGGAGATCTTCACCGACCAGGGTGTCGGCACCATGGTGCGAGCATCCTCGTGAGCGCTGCGGAGGTGGATCGCCGCGCGCTCATGCGGACCTACGCGGATCCTCCGGTGACCTTCGTCCGCGGTCAAGGGAGCGTCTTGTGGGACACCGATGGCAAGCAGTACCTGGACTTCATCGGGGGGCTGGCGGTCACGTCGCTTGGCCATGCCCACCCTGCAGTGGCCGACGCTCTGGCCGAGCAGGCGCGGACCCTCCTGCACGTGTCCAACCTGTTCGGGAACACGGTGGGACCGGAGGTGGCAGCCACGCTCGACCTCCTGGTGGGTGACGGCGAGCGGGCGGGTGGTCAGGTGTTCTTCGGCAACTCCGGAGCCGAAGCCAACGAGTGTGCGGTGAAGCTGGCACGCCGCTGGGCCGGCTCGGGTCGCTACGTCGTGGTCAGCGCCGACGGCTCGTTCCACGGGCGCACGTTGGCCACCCTGGCAGCCACCGGCCAGCCGGGCAAGCACGAGCCCTTCGCTCCCCTGCCCGAAGGGTTCGAGCACGTCGCCTACGACGACATCGCTGCCCTGGCAGACGCCTGCGATCCGGGAAAGGTGGCTGCCGTCTTGCTCGAACCGATCCTCGGCGAGGCTGGCGTGTTCTCCCCGTCGCCTGGCTATCTGGGTGCCGTGCGCCAGCTCTGTGATGAGCGTGGCCTGCTCCTCATGGTCGACGAGATCCAGACCGGCCTCGGTCGGACCGGCCGGTGGTTCGCCTTCCAGCACGCGGGGGTCGTCCCGGATGTGGTGACGGTGGCCAAGGCGCTGGGCAACGGGGTTCCCATCGGCGCCTGCTGGGCACGCGCCGAGGTCGCCGCGGCGTTCGGGCCCGGGGACCACGGGTCGACGTTCGGGGGTCAGCCGCTCGCCGCGGCAGCCGCCCGGGCGACCCTACGAGCACTGCAGGAGGCCGACGCGCCGGCCAGGGCTGCGCGGTCTGGCGCCCGGCTGCGGGCCGGCCTGCAGGCGCTCGCCGGGGTGGCAGGCGTCCGGGGAGCGGGGCTGTTGCTGGGTGCCGCGCTCGAGGCGCCGTGTGCCGTGCGGGCGACCGCCGAGTGCCTGGCCGCTGGCCTGGTGGTCAACGCGCCGCGTCCGGACACGATCCGCCTGGCGCCCTCGCTGCTCGTGTCCGACGAGGCCATCGACCAGGCGGTCGGCATTCTGGGTGCCGTCCTGGCAGGCATCGCGGCGGAGGCACCGTCGCCGACCGGCGCGGCGGAGGCACCGTCGCCGACCGGCGCGGCGGAGGCACCGTCGCCACAGCAGGTGGACGGATGACGCGGCACTTCCTGGAGATCGACGACCTCGCTCCCGATGAGCTCCGGGGTGTCTTGGATCTGGCGTCGTTGCCGGTAGCCGAGCTGCCGCCCGTTCTCGACCGCCGGGGTGTCGCCCTCGTGTTCGAGAAGCCGTCGGCTCGGACCCGGAGCTCCTCCGAGCTTGCCGTGGCCGCGCTCGGGGGGCATCCGGTGACCATCGGCGCCGTGGAGGTGGGCATCGACACCCGCGAGACCGCCGAGGACGTCGCTCGGACCCTGGCCTGCTACCACGCCGTGCTGTGCGCCCGGGTGCTCCGCCACGAGACGCTGGTGCGGATGGCTGGCGCGCTCGACACCGCCGGCATAGCGGTTCCCGTCGTCAACCTGCTGTCGGACCAGTCGCATCCGTGCCAGGCGCTGGCCGACCTGCTGACCTTGCGGCAGGAGCTCGGCGAGCTGGCGGGACGCACTGTGGCCTACATCGGCGATGCCAACAACGTCTGGCGCTCTCTCGCCTTCGGATGCGCCATGGCCGGCGTCGCCGTCCGCACGGCGAGCCCTGCCGAGCACGCGCCGGCACCCGACGACATGGTGCGTCTACGGCAGCTCGGGGGAACTGTCCATGTCACCGTCGACCCGGTGGAGGCGGTCGCCGGCGCCGATGCGATCTACACCGACGTCTGGACATCGATGGGCCAGGAGAACGAGGCGGCAGCCAGGCGCCGGGCGTTCGCCGGGTTCACGGTGGACGAGGATCTGCTGCGGTCAGCGCCTTCGCATGCCGTCGTCCTGCACTGCCTGCCCGCACACCGCGGGGAGGAGATCTCGGCTGCGGTGCTCGACGGTACGCAGAGCCGTGTCTGGAGGCAGGCGGCCAACCGGATGCATGCCATGCGCGGCCTGCTGGCCTGGCTCGCCGCCGTCGAGGGCTGGTCGCCGTGAAGGGCGGGTCGCTGTGAAGGTGAGCCGGAGCCAGCGGCTGTTCCGGATCGCCAAGCTGCTCGAAGAGCATGCCGTCACCAACCAGGTCCAGCTGGTCGACCTGCTGGCTGCCGAGGGGATCGAAGCCACCCAGGGAACCGTGTCGCGCGATCTGGAGCTGTTGGGAACGGTAAAGGTCCGCTCCCGTGGGGGTGACGCGGTCTACGCGCTGCCGGAGTCCCCGACCCAGGCGCTCGTCCCTGAGGACCACCTGCGGCGGGTGGTCGGGGAGTGGGTGGTGGAGGTCGCCTCGTCTGGGACCTTGGTTGTCCTGCGCACCCCGCCCGGCTCGGCCCATGTGGTCGGATCGGCGCTCGATCGCAGCGGCTACCGGGGCGTGGTGGGTACGGTGGCCGGTGACGACACGGTGCTCGTCGTGGCGGAGGAGGGCATCGGCGGCGCCGCCCTGGCCGACGCGCTCGCCGAGCTGGCCGGCCTGGCCGACGAGCCCGGCGATGGGGCCCACCTGGTGTCGAGCGACAGCCGTACCGACGGCAGCGACACCCGTACCGACGGCAGCGACAGAGAGGACGAGCAGTGACGTTGTGGGAAGGGAGGCTCGGATCGACCACTGCGGCGGAGGTCCTGGCGTTTACCGTCAGCCTGCCGTTCGACCGGCGCCTGGCATCCGACGACCTCAGAGGATCGAAGGGGCACGTCCGCGGTCTCGCCCGCTCCGGCATCGTCACCGCCGACGAGGCGGCGCTCCTCCTCGGCGCGCTCGACCGGACCGAGGATGAGCTGGCCGGTGGGACCTTCGCCTTCCAGCCCGGGGACGAAGATATCCACACGGCGGTGGAGCGGCGGGTGACCGAGATCGCCGGGGACGTAGGAGCGAAGCTGCACACCGGTCGGAGCCGTAACGACCAGGTGGCCACCGATCTCCGGCTGTACGCCCGACGCGAGCTGGCCGAGGTGGCCCGCCGGGTTGTGCACCTGCAGTCGGTGCTGTTGCGAAGGGCCGAAGAGGTCGGCGAGACGTACCTTCCCGGCTACACCCACCTGCAGCGCGCACAGCCTGTCCTCCTGGCGCACCACCTGATGGCGCACGGATGGGCGCTGTCTCGCGACGTCGACCGGCTGGTGCACACGATCGACCGCCTGAACGTGTCTCCGCTGGGTGCCGGAGCCCTGGCCGGCTCGTCGCTGCCGCTCGATCCGGACGCGGTGGCTGCAGAACTCGGGTTTGCCGGGCGTTTCGAGAACTCGCTCGACGCCGTGTCGGACCGGGACTTCGTCGCCGAGGCGCTGTTCGACCTGTCGTTGCTGGGCGTGCACCTCTCGCGCCTGGGAGAGGAGCTCGTCCTCTGGTCCTCCGAGGAGTTCGGCTTCGTCAAGATCGACAATGCGTTCGCCACCGGTAGCTCGATGCTGCCCCAGAAGAAGAACCCGGACGTGGCAGAGCTGGCCCGGGGGAAGGCCGGCAGGCTCATCGGGCACCTCACCGGCCTGCTGGCCACCTTGAAGGGCTTGCCCCTTGCCTACAACCGGGACCTCCAGGAGGACAAGGAGCCGCTGTTCGACTCGGTCGAGCAGGTGGGGCACGCGTTGGTGGCGACTGCCGGCATGGTCGGCACGCTCGAGTTCGAAGCGGCCCGCATGCAGCAGGCCGCCGACGGGCCGTCTGTGGCAGCCGTCGACCTGGCAGAGTGGCTGACGGAGCGGGGGATGCCCTTCCGCCAGGCCCATGGCGTGGTGGGGTCGCTCGTACGCGACTCCCTGGAGCGCCATGTGCCGCTCGGGGAGCTGGTGCAGGCGCACCCCGCGCTCGGGGCCGACGCGGTCGGGCTGCTGGAGCCGGGGGTGGCTGTGACCCGTCGGACCACGCCCGGCGGTGCCGGCCCGAAGCCGGTGGCGGTTCAGATGGAGCGGTTCCGGCACCGGCTGGAGGTCGACGCCAAGCGCATCGACGGGGCTGGGTCGGGCGTGCCGAGCCCTCCCGAGGGGCGTTGAGCGACAGCGCCGGAACGCCCTGGAGCAGCCTGCCGGGCGATCGGCGCCGCACCACTGTGGTGCAGGGACGATCGTGGCGTGTCGTGGGTCGGCAGTTCTACTCCGGCGATCCCCTCGACGTCGCTCCGCAGCTGCTGAACAAGCTCCTGGTCCGCCGGGCATCAGCGGGCACCAGCCGGCGCGCCGTGCGGATCGTAGAGGTCGAGGCGTACCGTGGCGAGGACGACCCGGCGTCGCATGCCGCTCGGGGGCCGACCGCCCGGAACCGGACGATGTACGGCAACGGGGGGTTGCTGTACGTGTACTTCACGTACGGCATGCACTGGTGCGCCAACGCCGTGTGCGGGCCCCGAGGGTCGCCCCGGGCGATCTTGCTCCGAGCCGGTGCCCCGGTGTCGGGGCTGCCGGCGCTGCGTGCCGCCCGCCCGACGGTGCACCGCGACCGCGATCTAGCCCGAGGTCCCGCATGCCTGTGCCGGGCGCTGGGCGTCGACGGGGAAGACGACGGTGCCGACCTGGTGCGCGGCGACCGGCGGCTCGTCGTGGTCGATGACGGCGTGCCCCCACCGGTGTGGCCCGGTAGGTCCGGCCGGGTCGGTATCCGTCGAGCCGCCGACCGGCCGTGGCGGTTCTGGGTCCCGGGCGATCCCCACGTGTCGAGCATTCGGACCGGTGGGGGACGACGGTAGGGCTGAACGACGGTAGGGCTGAGGATGTCCGGATGGCGACGGGAAGCTCGTAGCCACTACGGTGGCAGCCGCACCGGCCGAGGGCTCGTGAGGGGTCGGAACAGGGGTGGCGATGGCTGAGCAGGTACCGCTGGTGGACTACCTGGTGCTGGGGGACGCCCCGCACCTGACGGCCCACGAGTGCACCACTTGCGGCGCCCGGTACTTCGACCGCCGTAACGGGTGCGCCAGCTGCGGCACGGACGAGTTCACCACGGTCGATGTCGCCACCACCGGCGAGGTCCGGGCGTTCACCATCGTGGCCTTCGCCGCTCCCGGGGTGCGGGTCCCGTACGTGGCCGCCATGGTGGACTGCGGCGGCACCAGCGTACGGGCCAACCTGATCAACGTCGAGCCGGATCCCGAGCACGTCACCCTGGGCATGGCGGTCAGGCTGGCGACCGAGGTGATCGGCACCGACGAGCGTGGTACCGAGGCGATCGGGTTCGGCTTCGAGCCGGTCCCCGCAGGAGCGTGAACCATGGCAGCTGACGACCTCTGGATCCTCGGGATACACATGACCAAGTTCGGCAAGCATCCCGGACAGGATCTGGTCGACCTTGCCTCCGAGGCCGTGGCCGGTGCCCTGGCCGACGGCGGGGTCACCATGGCCGACATGGGAGTGATCGGGGCCGGCAGCCTGATGGCGGCCAGCGCCGGCATCGGCCAGCAGCTCCAGAAGCAGCTGGGCCAGACCGGCATCCCCGTCTACAACGTGGCCAACGCCTGTGCCACCGGCGCCACCGCCCTGCGGGTGGCAGCCATGGCGGTGAAGTCGGGCGAGGTCGACATGGGCTTGGCCTTCGGGGTGGAGAAGCTGTCCGGTGCCGGTCTGCTGGCCGGCGGCAGCCGCCTGTAGGCATCGGCCTCCTGGGAGCCGTCCGGCCGGTACGGGGCTGTTGCCCCGGTCGACGGCCGGATCGGCACGGAGACGATGCCGGGAGTCTTCGCCCAGATCGGCATGGAGTACGGCCACCGCTACGGCGGCACCAGCTTCGAGCTGTTTGCCCGCATCAGCGAGAAGAACCACGCCCACTCCACCCTCAACCCCTTGGCTGCCTACTCCAAGCGGTTCACCTTGGAGGAGATCATGGGCGACCTGATGATCGCCTACCCCAACACCCGGCCGATGTGCTCGGCCAACTGCGACGGGGCGGCAGCGGCTGTGGTGGTGTCCGGAGCGAAGCTGAAGACCCTCTCCATCGAGCAGCAGCGCCGGGCGGTGAAGATCTCGGCCTCGGTGCTGACCACCGACCCGTGGGAGGAGTCGTGCCAGATCCTCCCCGACGTCAACACCCTGACCCGCAACGCCGCCGCTCTCGCCTACGAGCAGGCCGGCGTCGGGCCGTCCGACCTCGACTTGGTGGAGCTGCACGACTGCTTCGCTACTGCCGAGCTGGTCCACTACGACAACCTGATGCTGTGCGAGGTGGGCGGGGCAGTCGACTTCTTCAACTCCGGGGCCACCTGGCGCGACGGCTCGATGCCGGTCAACGTCTCCGGCGGCCTGGAGTCGAAGGGCCACCCCATCGCCGCCACCGGCATCGCCAACGTGTGGGAGGTGGCCACCCACCTGCGAGGCGAGGCCGCCGACCGCCAGATCGCCGGTGCCAAGGTCGGCCTGGCCCACGTCATCGGGTTGGGTTCTGCCTGCGGCGTCCACATCCTCGAAAAGGCGGCCTGAAGCACCGCCCTGCGGCGGGCGGTCGAGGCTCAGGGGTCAAGCGGGCGTCGCCGTCGGGTGGGCCTTCGGGTGGGACGGTCGGGCGCTGGCCTCCACGACGGTACGCGCCATGCCGCCATCGGAGATCACCGTGGCTCGCCTCCCGGTCTGGACGGTCGACGCCGAAGTGGCCAGACCCCGGTAGTGGGTGGCGGCGTCGAGCGCGATGGTGACCGACTGGCCGTCAGGACGCAGCAGGGTGATCGAGCTGCTCGTCACGGCCGTGACGTTGCCACGGTCGAGGGTGATCGTCACCCAATGGCCGTGCTGCTTGATCTCGACCGTGGCATGGTCGGTACGGGCCAAGAGGCCCCGGGGCCGGTGACCCTGTGCCGGCGGTGATGTGGAGGCTGCCAGGGTGGCAGCCACGCTCGGGGTGGCAGCCACGCTCGGGGTAGCAGCCACGAGCGCCATGGCGGTCCCACCACCACCGACGATGGAAGTTACAGCCACCGCGGCGATGATCTTCTTCGTGAACAGGGTTGGCATGGGTGAGGCCCTCCTTGTCTGGTGATGAGCCGGTCTTGTCGGGTGCCGGGTCAGGAGCGGATCCCGATGAGCGCAGTATGCCGAGTGACCATGATGGCCCTGTGGCGAAGGTGTTAGGGATTATGGATCCGGCGGCGCGAGAACGAAGGGCGGCGCCGGCTGGGAACGGCCCCGGTGCGTCTTCTCGGCAGCCACGAGCGCACGGGGGGACGGCGTTCAGGGGTCCTGGGGGAAGGTCACCACCATCCGGGTACCGCCGCCGGCACCCAGCAGCGGTGACTCCGCTCGGACATGGCCGCCCATGGCCGTGACCAGTTCGGAGACGATGGCCAGGCCCAGTCCCGAGCCGACGGCTCGGGTGGACTCGGGGCGTGACGAGTAGAGGCGCTCGAACACCCTGGGCAGGTCGCCGGAGCTGATGCCCGGGCCGTCGTCGTCCACCCATAGCACCGGACAGCCACCCGAGTTGGCGGCACCGACGACGACGCTGGACCGGGCGAAGGACAAGGCGTTCTCCACCAGGTTGGCGATCACCTGGGCCAGCCGGTCGCCGTCGGCGTGGACGGCGACGGTGCTCGACGGGTCACATTGGACCGCCAGGTCCAATCCCAGCTGCGCCGCCTGGGGCCCGAACCCACCGGCGGTCGTATCGGCGATGTCGCAGAGGTCAACGACGCCGAGGTGGAGGTCGAACTGTCGGGCGTCGAGCTTGGCCAGGTCGAGCAGGTCGCCGACGAGGCGTTCGAGGCGCTGTGACTGGGCGACGATCGTGGCGGCGGCCCTGGTCGTGTCCGGGGTGGCGCCGTCTTCGATGGCCTCGGCGAACCCCCGGATCGACGTCAGGGGCGTACGGAGCTCGTGGGAGACCGACAGCAGCAGCATCCGCTCGCTGGTGCGGGCCCTGGCCAGGGCGTCGGCCATGGTGTTGACCGATGCCCCCAGATCGGCCAGCTCGGGGTCCATGCCCGAGCTGGCCGGCACCCGGGCGTCGAGGTCGCCGGCGGCGATGCGCGCGGTGGTGGTCTGCGCCGCATGCAGGGGGCGCAGGAGCCGGCGCCCGAGCCGGTCAGCCACCACGACGGTGGCAAGGATGATGGCGGCGGCCGCCCCTGAGAACCACGGCCCGGCTGCCGACAGGCCGGTAGGGGAGCGGCGGGTCAGGACGACCACCTCGACCAGCTGCCGGTTCTGCGTGCCGATGCGCACTACGGTGCGGTACGGCGCGGCGACGTAGACCAGCCCGCCGATGTTGCCGGACACGGTCTGCAACGCCCGCAAAGACGGGATCCGCAGGTCGGCGGGCGTGAGCCCCTTCGGCAACCGCGGGGCTCGGCCGACGGCGGCCGGGTCGAACAGCATCCCGTCGGCGTCGAGGGCTACCACGACGCCCCCCTCGAGGCGGAGCGGGGCTTTCAAGGCCCGGATGATGGTGCGCAGCGACAGCGCCGGGTCGGCTGGGCGGGCGGTGTCGGCTTCGCGCTGCACCGCCCTGGTCAGGCCTGTGGCCTCGCTCACCAGCTGCCGCCGGTTGTCGGCTCGTGCCGCGTGGATGGTGGCCCCGAAGGTGACGGCACCGGCCAGTACCAAGGCGATGGCCACCATGGCCACCATGGCCACCGTGATACGGCGCCGCACCGGTCTCAGCCCATTCGGTATCCGACGCCCCAGACCGTGGTAAGGGGAAGGCCGTCACCGAGCTTCTTGCGCAACTGCCGGATGTGGACGTCGACGGTCCGGTCGTCGCCGTACCATCCCGGCCCCCACGCTCCGTCGAGCAGCTGCTGGCGGGTCAAGGCCAGCCCGACGTTGGCGGCCAGGAACGCCAGGAGGTCGAACTCGCGGGTGGTCATGGCCACGGGCATGCCTCGAAGCCGGACCTCACGGCGCCCTCCGTCGATCTCCACGTCTCCAACCGTGACGGACGGCGGCCGCGACGGTGGACCCAGCTCGGCTCTCCGTAAGACGGCCTTCACCCGGGCCACCAGCTCACGAGGGGAGAACGGCTTGGTGACGTAGTCGTCCGCCCCGAGCTCCAAGCCGAGGACCCGGTCGATCTCCTCGTCCCTGGCGGTGAGCATGATCACCGGGACAGCGCTGCTTCGCCGTATCCGGCGGCACGCCTCCAGCCCGTCCACCCGGCCGGGCAGACCGATGTCGAGGATGACGATCCGTGGCTCCTCCCGCTCGACGGCGTCGATGCCGGCGGCGCCGTCGGTGACCGACAGGACCCTGAACCCCTCCCGCCGGAAGTAGAGGGCGACCAGGTCGGAGATGTCGGGATCGTCCTCCACGACCACGATCGTCCCCAGGACGGCGGCGTCGGGCACGCCGTGAGCATGCCAGGTTCCCACCAGGCGCGTGTGGACAGAAGATGACCGGGTGTGGTCTCTCATGAGACGGTGGACGCTCATGAGACGGTGTCCTGCCTTCGTCGACACGGGGCACCCGGGTAGCCCGGTATCGCCCCATCCCCGCCAGCAGGCCTATCAGGGGACCACTGCGCCTAGCGTGCCCAGGCGAAGCGGCAGTGCCGAGCCCCGGCGGTGCCGGACCGGCGGGCACCTCTGACGTCTGCTACCCTTGGAGGGCCCTGTACTGCGGAAGTAGGGCCTGCGGAAGTAGGGCTCCGCGGCCCGGATTGACGGGCCGCAGTCGCGCAGGTAACATGAACACCCCCGAGCCGGGCAACCGGCACGGAACCCGGCACCACCGCCCTGCGAGGCGTGTGCCGCGTCGCTCCTTGAAAACGGAACAGTGAGAGCCAAAAGCCAGTGCGGGCGACCGCGCTCGGGGACTTTGGAAACCGGACGTGGTCGAACCAAGTACATGCACTGTACGGACAACAATCCGTGCTGTGCCAGCATCACGTCTGCAGGGGGTTAGCGAGATCTCTGCAGGCGCTCCGATTTTTGCCATGGGCACTAAAGTCTGTGACAGAGATCTCGACGGAGAGTTTGATCCTGGCTCAGGACGAACGCTGGCGGCGTGCTTAACACATGCAAGTCGAACGAGGTCCATCCAGTGGCAACACTGGTGACGGCCTAGTGGCGAACGGGTGAGTAACACGTGAGTAACCTGCCCCGAAGACTGGGA
>JAJYAB010000317.1 GCA_021779775.1 Actinomycetes bacterium | reverse complement strand
CCGCCTCGCTGGGCACGGAGCCCAAACCACTGGCCCGGTGGTCGCGGTTGGGCATCCGGGCGCGGGTGACCGTCACGTTCGGCATCGGCGCCCTCATCCTGTCCGCGGCCATGGCGGGCATCACCTATCTGACGGCACGCCAATTCATCCTCCACCAGCGCGAGTCGGCGATCCTGCGCCAGGCCTATGCCAACGCCTCCCTCGTCCGTTCGACGCTGCCCGCCACTTCCGACAGCCAGATCCCGCAATTCCTCGATTCGCTCGATACCGGTGGCTCCCGGTCCGTGCTCGAGCGTCGCGGGGTGTGGCACACGGCCTATTCTGCATCGTTCTTCCGGAAGCAGGACATCCCCTTGTCCCTGCGGCGCCTGGTCCTCTCCGGCTCGCCGGCGGAGGAGCACTTCGTGCTGAACGGATCGCCGCAACTGGTCATCGGGCTGCCGGTGGCCAGCGTGGACGTGCACTACTTCGAAGTCTTCTCCCTGCTCGAAGAAGCGCGAACGCTCCAGATCCTGGCGCTGGCGCTGGCCGGTGCCGCGCTGGTGACCACGGTTGCCGGTGCGGTCATCGGGCGGTGGGCCAGTGGCCGCTCGCTCCGTCCGCTGGGAGCTGCCGCCCTGGCCGCGGAGACCATCGCCGGGGGAGAGCTCGGCACACGCCTCATCGGCAACGAGGACCCCGACCTCTCCATGCTCGCAGGGTCGTTCAACCGGATGGCTGACGCCTTACAGGAGCGGATCGAGCGCGAGGCCCGCTTCTCCTCGGACGTCAGCCACGAGCTGCGCTCGCCGCTCACCACCTTGGTCACCGCCATGGGAGTCCTCCAGGCCAACACCAACGACCTCCCTGCCCGTGGCCGCCAGGCCATGGATCTGCTGAGCGCCGAGCTGCGAAGATTCCAACGAATGGTCGACGACCTGCTCGAGATCAGCCGGGCCGACATCGGCTCGACGGACTTGGCGCACGAGGACGTCGAGGTTGCCGAGCTGGTCGAACAGATGGCAGCCACCGGCGGGGCACGCGGCGTGCCGGTGGCGATCGACCCTGCCGTGGCGAGCCTCCGGCTATGGGTGGACAAGCGGCGCATCGAGCGGGTGGTCGCCAACCTGGTGGACAACGCGGCCCAGTACGCAGGCGGCGCTGTCCGCCTCTCTGCCGAGCCGGGTCTCGGTAACCCGGCATCGGTCCGCCTGGTGGTCGCCGACCGGGGCCCCGGGGTGGCAGCCGACGAGCGGCTCCTCGTCTTCGAGCGCTTCTACCGGGGACGCCACTCCGGTCAGCGGGGTGCTACCGAGGGAACCGGGCTCGGCCTGTCTCTCGTCGCCGAGCACGTCCGGCTCCATGGCGGCCGGGTGTGGGTGGAAGGAGGTGACGGCGAGACACGCTTCGTCGTCGAGCTGCCGGCCCACCGGCTGGGCGATCCACCTCCCTCGCCCGTCGGAAGCCGGCGGTGACGGGGCAGGTGCGGCGGGCCCGGCGCCGTGGCGGACTGGCCCTCTTGACCGGCGCTGTTCTGCTGGCAGCGTGCGGAGTACCGATCGACCATCAGCCGGTCCCGCTGCCCAGCAACGGTGTGCCGTTCGGTCTCCTGACGCCCTCGGTGCCGACGACCGAGCCGTCGACGACCCTACCGGTGGCCAACGAAGTGCTGGTGCACGTCTACTTGGTGGCGAGCGACGGCCATCTGGTGTCGCGCAACCGGCTCATCCCCCTGCCGCTCGGCGCCGGCCTCGACGCTGTGCTGAACGCCCTGTTCGCCGGGCCAACCCAAGCCGAGGCGGCAATCGGGCTGCAGACCGCCATACCAGCCCAGACCAAGGTACTGTCCACCACCATCGCCAACGGTGTGGCCACGGTGGACCTGAACAGCGCCTTCTCCCAGGTGGTCGGACCAGCGCAGATCCAGGCGGCAGCCCAGATCGTGTACACGGCGACCGACCTGGCTGGGGTGTCGGGCGTCACCTTCGCCATCGGCGGGCAGGCCGTGGCGATCCCCGTGTCGGGAGGAGCCCAGGTGCCGGTCGCCGATCGCGGGCAGTTCCCCGGGCTGGCACCTACCGGTTGAGCGGGCTGGCCACCGTCGGATCGACGCGCGGGGCATTCCCCCAGAGATGCTCGAGATCGTAGAACGCCCGGGTCTCCTCGTGGAACACATGGACGAGGAAGTCCCCATAGTCCATCAGGACCCACTGCAAGTCCCTGAGGCCCTCCACCCGTAGTGGTGCCCGGCCCGACGCCTTCTTCACCTGCTGTTCGACCTCGTCGACGATGCTCTTCACCTGGCGACCGTTGCCGCCCGAGGTGACGACGAACGCCTCGGTCACCCCGAGCAGCTCTCCCATGGCGAGAACGACAGTGTCTCGACCAAGCTTGTCCTGAGCGGCCCTGGCAGCCACCAGGCTCGCCTCGGGGAGCGGCGGTCCCGGCCCCTGGTGGTGGTCGGAGCCCACAGGTACGGGAAGCTTCGCTGGGGGAAGCTTCGCTGGCCAGGCCGAGGTTGTCATCTTCCCCCAGCGTACAGACCGAGCCGTTCCATACGGCGGAGGGCAGCGGCGGGAACCAGCAGGTCGACCGGACGACCTTCTGCCAGGCGGCGACGCAGGTCACTGCTCGACACCTCGAGGGAAGGGATGGGCACGTGCTCCACCCGCCAGCGCGGCAGATCGACTCGCGGTGCGACACCGCCCCGGTCGACGACGGCCAAGACCACGTCGTCGATCATCGACTCGACCCGCCGCCACGAGCCCATCGACGCCGCAACGTCCGCGCCGACGACGAGGAAGAGCTCGGCACCAGGATATGTGGCTCGCAATTCGGCGACCGTGTCCGCCGTGTAGCTCGGACCGCCCCGGTCGATCTCGAGGCGACTGGCCTCCAGGCCGGCAAGCCCCTCCACCGCAGCATCGACCACGACGAACCGGTCGTCGGCCGGGGTGACCACACGCTCCCCGACCTTCTGCCACGGCTCGTTGGCCACGACCATCAGCACACGATCGAGCCGGAGCTGGTACCGGGCCTCTGCAGCGGCGACCAGATGCCCGATGTGCACCGGGTCGAACGTGCCCCCGAACACGCCGATCCTGGGACCACGGTCGGCCTCCGGCCCAGCGGTGCCGGTGCCGGTGCCGGTGCCGGTGCCGGTGCCGGTGCCGGTGCCGGTGCCGGTGCCGG
>JAJYAB010000019.1 GCA_021779775.1 Actinomycetes bacterium | reverse complement strand
TGTGGAGGCTCTGGTCTAGGCGGCCCGGACAGCCAAGCGCCCCCTCGTCCCCCGTGGTCTCGGGCGCGCCTACGGCGACGCAGCGCAGTGCGCCGGCGGGTTGGTGGTCGACGGGACGGGGCTCGACCGCGTGCTCGACGCGGATCTGCAGGCCGGCTGGGTGCGGGTCGGCGCGGGGGTCAGCCTCGATGCGCTGATGCGCTCGCTGGTGCCTCACGGGTGGTTCGTGCCAGTGACCCCCGGCACCCGGTTCGTCACGGTCGGCGGGGCCATCGCCGCGGACATCCACGGGAAGAACCACCACGTCGACGGTTCGTTCTGCGCGCACGTCGACGACATGACGCTGGTGACCGCGACCGGCACGCAGCGCATCACGCCCGGCACCGACCCCGACCTGTTCTGGGCCACTGCCGGAGGCATGGGGTTGACCGGCGTGGTGACCGATGCCACGGTGCGGCTGCTGCGCGTGGAGACCCCGACCATGCTGGTCGACACCGAGCGGGCACCCAACCTCGACGCCTGCATGGCACTCATGGACGCCGGAGACGCCGGCTACCGGTACTCCGTGGCGTGGATCGACTGCGTCGCCCGTGGCCGCTCCCTCGGCCGGTCGGTGCTCACCAGGGGCGACCATGCGACACGGGGCGACCTGCCTGCCGGGTCGCCGGCGGCCGACCTGTCGACCTACGACCCCCAGGTCCGGCTGCAGGTGCCGGTCACGCCGCCGGCGGGACTGCTGAACCCGTGGAGCGTGGCCGCCTTCAACGAGGTCTGGTACCGCAAGGCACCGCGGCACCGCAGCGGGCACCCCGAGTCGATCGCCTCGTTCTTCCACCCGCTCGACGGCGTCGGCGGATGGAACCGCCTGTACGGCCCGCGGGGCTTCGTGCAGTACCAGTTCGTCGTGCCGTTCGGCGCCGAGGACACCGTGCGCTGGGTCCTCGAGCGCCTGTCGGGAGAACGGGTCGCCTCGTTCCTGGCCGTGCTCAAGCGCTTCGGCCCGGGCGACCGGGGCCCACTGTCGTTCCCCGCCCCAGGGTGGACCCTGGCGCTCGACCTGGCGGTCGGCCCGGCCCGGCTCGGCCAGCTGCTCGACGAGCTCGACGGGCGGGTGGCCGGCGCCGGCGGCCGGATCTACCTGGCCAAGGACTCCCGGCTGCGGCCCGAGCTGCTCGCCCAGATGTACCCGGGGCTCGGAGCGTGGCAGGCCGTCCGGCACTCCGTCGACCCGGAAGGGCTGCTCGCCTCCGACCTGGGGCGCCGGCTGGGCCTTTGCGACCCGACGCCCACCATGAGAGGACCAACATGAACGATGCCATGGGCATGCCCCAATCCGCGGTGGTGCTCGGCGGCACCTCCGACATCGGCCGGGCCATCCTGCGGTCGCTGGTGGCGCGGCGCCTGCGCCGCATCGTGCTCGCCGGGCGTGACCCGGAGGCGCTCATCCCGGTGGCCGACGAGCTGCGGGCGCTCGGCGCCGACCAGGTGGACACCGCGGTCTTCGACGTCACCGACGTAGCCGGCCACCAGGAGCTGGCCGGCAAGGCCGCAGCACAGCTCGGCCAGGTCGACCTCGTCCTCGTGACAGCCGGGGTGCTGGGCGACCAGATCTCCGACGAAGTCGATCCGGAGGCGACCGCCCGGGTGCTGACCACCAACTTCACCGGGCCCGCGTCAGCACTGGTGGCGTTCAGCGACCTGCTCCGCCGCCAGGGGCACGGCCGGCTGCTGGTGCTGTCGTCGGTGGCCGGGGTCAGAGTCCGGAGAGCCAACTTCGTCTACGGGTCGGCGAAAGCCGGGCTGGACGGCTTCGCCCAGGGGCTGGCCGACGCGCTGGTGGGCAGCGGCGCCTCGCTGACCATCGTCCGGCCCGGCTGGGTGGCGTCGCGCATGACCGAAGGCCTGAGACCCGGCCCGATGGCGACCACGCCGGATGCGGTGGCCGCCGACGTGGTCGCCGGGCTGGGCAAGGGGGCCAGCGTCGTGTGGTCTCCCGCTCCCCTGCGCCTCGTCTTCGCCGGCCTGCGGTTGCTTCCCCAGGCACTGTGGCGCCGCCTACCAGGTTGACCTCGAACTTTCTTCTCCCATCACTTCTCTGGTAGGCGTAGCCTGGACGAGTATGGGAGGGGCTGGGTACAACGCCGGCGGCCCGGGGAGGAGGCTCGCGCTCCTCTACCGGATGCTGGCGGAGACGAACGAGGTGATGCTGCGCGCCTCGCACCCAGACGAGCTGTTCGACGCAGCCTGCAGGATCGCCATCGACGTCGGCGGCCTCCGCATGGCATGGATCGGCATGGCCGACGCCGGAACCGGCGAGCTGGTCCCGAAGGCCATGGCCGGATCCGGTGTCGACTACGTCCCCCAGGCCGGGGTGTCGCTGCGCACCGACCGTGCCCAGGGTCGCGGACCGGCGAGCGTGGCGGCCCACACGGGAAGGGCCGTCGTCTGCAACGACATCGCCGCCGACCCGGCCATGGCGCCGTGGCATGCCGCGGCGGCCGCCCGAGGGTTCCTGGCCGGTGCGGCGTTCCCCTTGGTGGCCGCCGACCCGAGCCGTGCGGTGCTCTGCGTGTACTCCGGCGAAGTTGGCTACTTCGACGACGGGGTCACCGTGCTGCTGGGCCGGCTGGTGGCCAACATCGGCTACGCCTGGGAGAAGCTGCACCACGACGAAGATCGGCTCCGGGGCCAGGCGCGCCTCGTCGAGAGCAGCGAGCGGTTCCGCCAGGCGTTCGAGGAGACCGGGGTCGGGAGCGCGCTCCTCACCCTCGACGGCATCGTGGCAGCCGCCAACCCGGCGTTCGGCGATCTCTTCGGGCTGCGAGGCACCGACCTGGTCGGCCGGCCGGTCACCGACTTGCTGACCCCCGACACCCACGACTCGGTCACCCAGTCCCTGGCCAGCGTCGCCGCCGGAAGCAGCACCGGTGCCCGCGTCGCCGATCGCCGGCTGCGGCGCTACGACGGCATGGAGGTGTGGGCAGACACGTCGAGCACCGTACTGCGCGACCCCAGCGGCATCCCACGAGAAGTGCTTGTCCACGCGTACGATGTGACCGACCGGCACCGGGCGATGCAGGAGCTGCGCGACAGCGAAGCGCGCCTGCAGACCGTGCTGGCAAACGTCCCGTTGATCCTCTTCGCCCTCGACATCGCGGGCCGGGTCGTGCTGTTCGAGGGCAAGGGCATGGCCAGGCTGGGCATCGCGCCCGAGGACGTGGTCGGGCGCACCGTCGAGGAGATCTTTGCCCGCATGCCGGAGGTCGTGGCGACCGCCCACCGGGCGCTGGTCGGCGAGTCCACGCACGGCTCGCTGGTGATCGGAGACCTGGTCTTCGAGCACTGGGCATCACCACTGCTCGACGAGTCCGGCGCCGTGACCGGGGTCCTCGGCTTAGGTGCCGACGTCACCGAGCAGGCGCAGGCAGCGGCGGCGCTGCAGGCGAGGGAAGGGCGGTTCCGCACCCTGGTCCATGAGGTGTCGGACATCATCGTCATGCTCGACGCCGCGGGTGCCATCACCTACACCAGCCCGGCCGCCGAGCGGATGCTCGGCTACCCCGACGGGTCGCTGCTCGGAACGAATTTCCTCGAGCTGATCCCGGCCCGGGACCGGTCCCGGGCCGGGCAACGCGCTGCCGAGATCATGGCCGATCCGGGAGGCGGCCCGCCGGTCGCGCTCCGCCTGGTGGCCGCCGACGGGAGGTGGGTGCACGTCGAGGCCGTCATCAACAACCTCCTGGACGACCCGGAGATCGCCGGGGTGGTGGTGGTGGTCCGTGACATCACCGAGCGCCGCCGCGCCGAGAAGGCCCTGGCTGCCCAGAGCCGCATCCTCGAGATGATCGCCCGGGGCGCACCGCTCGACGACACCCTCGACGCGGTGGCGCGCTCGGTGGAGACCGAGGCATCCCCGGCGCGTTGCAGCATCCACCTCACCGTGCCGGGCGATGCGAGCTCGAGCCTGGTGCTCCGGGCCAGCCCCAGCCTGCCCGGCGTCTACCAGCGGGCCATCGCCACCATGCCGGTCGACACGTCCTCGAGCCCATACAGCCGGGCCGTCTCCGAGGGCACGCCCGTGCTGGTGCCCGACCTGGCCCATGACCCGGCCTGGACCCGGTTCTACGAGCTCGATGCGGAGCGCGGCGTGGGGAGCTGCTGGTCGTTCCCGGTCCTGCATCCTGGCGGCGGGCCGGCGATGGGCGCCGTGAGCCTCTACCGCACCGAGGTCGGGATGCCCGACGACACCACCTGCAGCCTCGTGGAGCGTGCATGCCGGCTGGTCGGCATCGGCATCGAACGCGAGCGGAGCGAGGCGGTGCTGGCCCACCAGGCGACCCACGACTCTCTGACCGGGCTGCCCAACCGGACGTTACTGATCGACCGCATCGACATGGCCCTCGAACGGGCGCACCGGTCCCCCGACCTGGCCCCGGTCGTCGTGTTCCTCGACCTCGACCGGCTCAAGGTGGTGAACGACTCCCTCGGGCACGAGGCGGGCGACCGGCTGCTGATCGCGGTGGCGACACGGCTGCGTTCCGTGGTGCGCGCCACCGACACGGTGGCCCGCTTCGGAGGCGACGAGTTCGTGCTGGTGGTAGAAGGCACCGGCGATGCCGGCCAGCCGGTGGAGGTGGCTGACCGGGCGCTGAGCGCGCTGGCTGGCCCGGTCGCCGTGGCGAACCGCACGGTCGAGCCCGTCGCCAGTGCCGGGGTGGTGGTGGCCGCCGGCTACCGCGCCGCATCCGACGTCATCCGCGACGCCGACGTGGCGATGTACCGGGCCAAGCATCGCGGTGGGGGCTCGTTCGAGCTGTTCGACCCGGGCATGCGGACACGCGCCGTCGAGCGCCTCGATCTCGAGCAGGCGCTGCGCCGTGCCATCACCGGCGGGGAGCTGCGCCTGCACCACCAGCCGATCGTCGACCTGACCGACAACACGGTGGTCGGCGTGGAGTCGCTCGTCCGCTGGGAGCACCCCGAGCGCGGCCTGATCGGCCCGGACGCCTTCATCGGGTTGGCCGAGGAGACCGGGCTCATCGGGGACCTGGGGCGCTGGGTGCTCGACGAGGCGTCGCGGACCGTCGGCACGTGGAGGCCGACCGACCGGCGTCGCCAGCTCGTGCTGAACGTCAACGTGTCCGGACGCCAGCTGGCGGACAGCGGGCTGCCGGCAGCCGTGAAGCAGGCGGTGGGCAACCTGGGACCCCCGTGGACCTTGTGCCTCGAGCTGACCGAGTCGACGCTCATGCCCCGGACTGCCGCCATCGCCGACACCCTCGACGAGATCCGACGCCTCGGGGTGACCCTGGCCATCGACGACTTCGGCACCGGCTACTCGTCCCTCGGCTATCTCACCCGCCTGCCCGTGTCGACCCTGAAGATCGACCGGAGCTTCGTCAACGACCTGGGCGTACGCGACCAGGCCGACAGTGTGGCGGCGGCCGTCATCGGCCTCGGGCGCCAGCTCGGCCTGGCCGTGGTGGCCGAAGGCGTCGAGACCGAGCAGCAGCTCCAGGTGCTGCGCGACCTGGGCTGCACCCGAGCACAGGGGTACCTCTTCTACCGGCCGCTCACCCCCGAGGCGGCCAGGGCGGTCATCGTCTGACGGCCTCTGGCGCCCGCCCGGCGGTGCGCCGACCCCGGTGCCAGCGCGCCGCCGGGCGCTCCACCAGCCGCCACGACGCTTCGGCGAGGGCGAAGGAGATGCCGACAGCCAGCAGCGACCCGAGCGCCCCTTCGTCTCGGAACCACGCCAGCACGACGTAGTGCCACAGGTAGAGGGCGTAGGAGCGGCGGCCGACGTAGCGCAGCGCCGCCGAGCCCAAGAACCACCCCCCGGCGGCCCGGCCGGTTGGCGGGGAGGCGACGACGAGCACGAGGCACGCAGCGGCCACCGAGATCATGGCCAGCTCGACGGTGGCGGCCCATGTCGGCAGCGGCCGTCCGGCGGCAAAGACGGCGACGGCGAGCCAGCCGGCCGACACGGTGGCCACCGCGGACGCCGCCCGCCGGCGCCGCCTGCCGGCGAAGGCTCCGGGCCGCCACGCGAAGCCGGCAGCCGCCCCCGCCAGCAACGCCTGGGCACGGGTGAAGCTGGCGAAGTAGACCAGCCCCGCTCCCGCCCCGCCGTGCCAGAGCAGCGCGGTAGCTGTCACGGACCCGGCGCCCAGGGCGATAGTCGCCGGCAGGGCCCAGCTGGCCAGGCGTCGCCGGGACAGCATCAGAGCGACGAGCGGACCCCACAGCGCGTAGAACTGCCCTTCGACGGAGAGCGACCACAGATGACCGATCGGAGCACCGGTGGCCCATCCCCAGTGGTAGGCGATGCCCAGGTTGAGCATGTAGGTGACGGCCCCGGCAGCACTGTGCAACCCAGCAGCCAGCGAGAGCGGCGGAGCAGCGCCGGAGATGCCGGGCACCCCGCCGAACCATGGCTGGCGCCCGAACAACGCCAGCAGCACCAGGTAGGCGGTCAGGAAGGCGACAAGTGCGGGGAACAGACGGCGGGCTCGCCGGCCGGCGAACCGCCGTAACGACACCCGTCCGGAGCGAGCCTGCTCCGACCGCAGCAGCACGGTGATCAGGAACCCGCTCAATGCGAAGAAGAGGTCGACGCCGACATGGCCGGCAGCCGGCAGCCGCGACGGCATCAGGTGGTACGCCAGCACCGTCAGGAACGCCAGCCCGCGCAGCCCGTCGAGCGCCCCGACGTGATGGAACCGGCTGCCAACCTCGACCGGTGTGCCAAGCTCGGCAGCCGGCGCTGCCCTGACGGGCTGGACGTCCGAAGACCGAGCGGCGACAGGCATGGCGGATCGTGGCACGGGTCTGGGTGCTCCAGGGCTCGGACGGGGCTGCGGGCACACCGGCCAGGCGCGTCAACCGTAGAGCGCCAACCTTGGAGCCGGCTGGGAGCAGCCAGAGATCACCCGATGGCCCTAGCGACGTACCCGCGAGACGCGCCGCCAATGCCTCGGGCGGCGCCCCGGTCCAGGGGGACGATCGGCGAGCCCGTAGTGGCAGCCGGGCGCGACGTCATGGCCGGCAGGTCACCGTCCCGGTGGCTGGCGGAACCGCTCTTCGGCCATCTTCGGAAGACGGCGCGTGCCGGTCGGCCGGGGAGCAGCACCGCGAGTCACGCTCCGGGGCCGCTGGCTGCCGGCGGCTGCCGCCCGGCGGCCGGTGACCGCGCCGTCACCATCGCCCCACGGGTCCGGGTCGTGGAAGTCGTCGGCGCCGTCTCCCGCCGACGGACGGTCGCCGGCATCACGAACCGGCACCGAGGCCCACGGACGTCGCGATGGGACCCTCCGCAGCGCGCCGGGGCGCGAGGTCGACGCGCCACCGGTGTCCTGGACCAGCTCGGGCGGCAGCTCGGCCAGGAACCGGCTCGGTATGGCGTGGCTGGTGCTGCCCCACAGCGTACGGCTCCAGGCGTGGCTGACGTAGAGGTGTCGCCGAGCCCGGGTCATGCCCACATAGCACAGCCGTCGCTCCTCTTCGAGCTGGCGCGGATCGTCGAGCGCCCGCAGATGGGGGAACACCCCATCCTCCATGCCGACCAGGAACACGGCAGGGAATTCGAGCCCCTTGGCGGTTTGGAGCGTCATGAGCGACACACGACTCGCGTCCCCGTCGAGATCGTCGGCGTCGGACACGAGCGCCACCGACTCGAGGAACTGGTCGAGGTCGTCGTACTCGGCGGCCGCGCCGGCCAGCTCCCCGAGGTTCTCGAGCCGGCCCCGGCCTTCGACCGTCTGGTCGGCTTCGAGCACCGTGCGATAGCCGGTCCGCTCGGCCACCAGCTCGACCATCCGGGCCGGACCGCCGCCTGCGGCGGCAGCTGACCGCAGGTCCGCCAGGACTCCGCAGAGGGCGGAAACCCCCTGCAGCGCCTTACCGACCACCCCGGCCTCCCCGGCATGGTCGAGCGCCTCGGCGAACGACCTTCCCTCGGCCCGCGCCCAGGCGGACAGCTTCGCCACCGAGGTGTCCCCCACACCGCGCCGCGGCACGTTGACAATGCGCCGAGCAGACATCTCGTCGGCCGGATTGGCCACCACACGCAGGTAGGCCAGCACGTCCTTCACCTCGCGCCGGTCATAGAAGCGGGTGCCGCCGACCACCTTGAACGCGATCGCTGCCCGGACGAGCGCTTCCTCCAGGGCACGGCTCTGGGCGTTGGTCCGGTAGAAGACGGCCACGTCGCCCAAGCGCAAGCCCTCCTTATCCCGGAGCCGGCAGATCTCGGCCGCCACCCAGGCTGCTTCGTCATGCTCGTCATCGGCCCGGTAGCGCCGGACCGGCTCACCCGTCTCCCCTTGCGACCACAGGGCCTTGGGGACCCGGGTGGTGTTGTGCCCGATGACGGCGTTGGCGGCATCGAGGATGGTGCGGGTGGAGCGGTAGTTCTGCTCCAGCGGGATCACCTGGGCCTCGGGGAAGGCCTCCTCGAACTCCAAGATGTTACGGATGTCGGCACCCCGGAAGCCGTAGATCGACTGGTCGGCGTCGCCCACCACACAGACGTTGTGGTGCTCGGCCGCCAGCATCAGGACCAGCTCGTTCTGGGCGCGGTTGGTGTCCTGGTACTCGTCCACCAGCACATAGCGGAAGCGGCGCTGGTACGTTTCCAGCACGTCGGGGCAGGCCTGGAGCAGGTTGACGGTGACCACCAGCAGGTCGTCGAAGTCCATGGCCGAGGCAGCCACGAGCCGCTCCTGGTACTCGCCGTAGACGTCGGCGATCCGCTGCTCGAAGATGGTGACAGCACGAGCCCGGAAGGTCTCGAAGTCGACCAGCTCGCTCTTGGCACCCGATATGGCGGCCAGCACCGATCGAGGCGGGAGCTTCTTCGTGTCGAGGTTCCGCTCGCGCAGGATCCGATCGACCAGGTGCCGCGAGTCGGCGGCGTCGTAGATGGTGAACGAGCGACGATAGCCGAGCCGGTCGGCGTGGGATCGCAGGATCCGCACGCACGCGGCGTGGAACGTCGACACCCACATCCGGCTCGCCACCGGGCCGACGAGGTCGACGAGGCGCTCGCGCATCTCGCCGGCCGCCTTGTTGGTGAACGTGATGGCCAGGATCTCCGACGGCCTGGCCTCCCCTGAAGCGATGAGATGGGCCACCCGCCGGGTCAGCACCCGGGTCTTGCCGGAGCCGGCTCCGGCGATCACCAGCAACGGGCCGCCGTGGCAGGCGACAGCCCTGCGCTGCGGCTCGTTCAAGCCCTGGAGCAGCTCGTCCGGAGCGGGCAGGCCGTCGATCCCGGCCGGCCGGCGGCCGGGGCCCGGATCGCCCATCTCGTCCGGTTCGCCCAGTTCGTCGTACGCGCCGAACCCGCCCAGCCGGGGAAGCGGACCGCCGGGAACCGCTACTCCCACTCGACCGCTACTCCCACTCGACCGCTACTCCCACTCGACCGCTACTCCCACTCGATGGTGCCGGGCGGCTTCGAGGTGATGTCGAGAGCTACCCGGTTGACGCCGTCCACCTCGTTGATGATGCGGCTGGACAGTCGCTCGAGGACGTCGTAGGGCAGGCGCGCCCAGTCGGCAGTCATGGCGTCGTCGGAGGTGACGGCCCGGACGACGACCGGGTAGGCGTAGGTGCGCTCGTCGCCCATCACCCCGACGGTGCGCACGGCCAGCAGCACCGCGAAGCTCTGCCAGAGCTCGCGGTAGAGGCCGGCCCGGCGGATCTCCTCGAGCACGATGGCGTCGGCGGCCCGGAGGATGCCCGCCCGTTCGGGCGTCACCTCGCCCACGATGCGCACGGCGAGCCCGGGGCCTGGGAACGGCTGGCGCCACACGAGGTCGTCGGGGAGCCCGAGCTCCTCGCCCACCGCCCGGACCTCGTCCTTGAACAGGGACCGCAGCGGCTCCACCAGTTCGAACGCCATGTCCTCCGGCAGTCCTCCCACGTTGTGGTGGCACTTGATGTTGGCGGCGTCGCGGGTCCCGGACTCGATGACGTCCGGATAGAGCGTTCCCTGCACCAGGAAGCGGGCTCCCTCGACGTCGCCGGCCACCTCCTCGAACACCCGGATGAACGTCTCGCCGATCGCCTTGCGCTTGCGCTCGGGATCGGTGACCCCGGCCAGGACACCGAAGAAGCGGTCGGCGGCCTTCACGTGGACGAGATCCACGTGGAACTGCTTGCGGAACGTCTCCTCGACCTGCTCGGCCTCGCCCGACCGCATCAGCCCGGTGTCGACGAACACACAGGTGAGCTGGTCGCCGATCGCCTTGTGGACCAGTGCTGCGGCGACCGCCGAGTCGACTCCGCCAGACAGCGCGCACAGCACCCGGGCCGCCCCGACCTGGGTGCGGATAGCAGCCACCGAGGCCTCGATGATGCTCGTGTGGGTCCAGGTGGGGGACACGCCGCACACGTCGAACAGAAAGCGCTCCAGGACCTGCTGCCCGCGATCGGTGTGCGCCACCTCGGGATGGAACTGCACGCCGTGGATGCGTCGCTCGGCGTCGTGCAGGGCGGCGACCGGTGCGCCGGGAGACTCCGCCGTGGCCACGAACCCGGGGGGAACCTCCACGATCGAGTCGGCGTGGCTCATCCACACGTCGCTGGGCGCGGGTGCCCAGTCGGCGAACAGGGGGGAGGCGCCGGTCCGCGTCAGCACGGTGCGCCCGTACTCGCCGCTGCCGGTGTGCGCCACCGTGCCGCCGAGCTGCATGGCCAGCAGCTGCGCGCCGTAGCAGATGCCGAGGATGGGGATACCGGCGTCATAGATACCCGGGTCGACGAGCGGAGCCCAGCCGGCGTACACCGACTGGGGCCCGCCCGACAAGATGATGCCCCCCGGTCGGCGAGCCAACACCTCGGCCAGCGGGAGGTCGTGCGGCACGATCTCCGAGTAGACCCGGGCCTCGCGTACCCGGCGGGCGATCAGCTGGGCGTACTGGGCGCCGAAGTCGACGACGAGGATGGTGTCGGGGGTGTCACGCACAGAAGGTGCCGGGTGGCCGTGGGTCGCAGGTGGCCGTGGCTCAGCTGCCCATGCCGACGCCCTGCGACCGCTGCAGGGCCTTGCCTTCGGTCTGCAACGACGGAGCGATCATGACCTCGGCCTTCTGGAATTCCTTGACGGACTGGTAGCCGCAGGTGGCCATGGACGTGCGCAGTGCGCCGAACAGGTTCATGCGGCCGTCGTTCTCGTGGGCCGGACCGAGCAAGATCTGCTCCAGCGACCCGCGGACGGTAGTCCGGACCCGGGCACCACGCGGCAGCGTCGGGTGGAAGGTCGCCATCCCCCAGTGGAACCCGCGGCACGGAGCCTCCTCTGCCGACGACAGGGGGGAGCCCAGCATGACGGCGTCGGCGCCGACGGCGATGGCCTTGGCGATGTCGCCACCCCGGCTCATGCCGCCGTCGGCGATGACGTGCACGTAGACGCCGGTCTCGTCGAGGTGCCGCATGCGGGCACCTGCCACGTCGGCGATGGCTGTGGCCTGCGGCACACCGAGCCCGAGCACACCCCGCGTGGTGCAGGCGTTGCCGGGGCCAACGCCGACCAGCACACCGACGGCGCCGGTGCGCATCAGATGCAGTGCCGCCTGGTAGGACGCGCACCCACCGACGACGACCGGCAGGTCGAGCTCGCGGATGAACCGCTTCAGGTTGAGCGGCTCCACCGTCTTCGACACGTGCTCGGCGGAGACCACCGTCCCCTGGATGACCAGCACGTCGAGCTCGCCGGCCAAGATGGCCGGGGCCAGCTCGGTGGTGCGCTGCGGGGTCACCGACGCCGCCGACACCACTCCAGCCGCCTTGACCTCACGGATGCGCTCGGTGACCAGCTCGGGCTTGACGGGCTCGAGGTACATCTGCTGCATGCGGGCAGTGGCCTTGTCGTCGTCGAGATGGGAGATCTCCTCGAACAAGACGTCGGGTTCCTCGTAGCGGGTCCAGAGGCCTTCCAGGTTGAGGACGGCCAGGCCACCGAGCTTGCCGATCGTGGCGGCGGTGCGGGGGCTCACCACGCCGTCCATGGCCGACGCCATCAGCGGCAGATCGAACCGGAACGCGTCGATCTCCCAAGAGATGTCGACGTCCTCGGGGTCGCGGGTGCGCCGGCTGGGCACGATGGCGATGTCGTCGAAACCATAGGCCTGGCGGCCCGACTTGTAGATGCCGATCTCGATCTCAGCCATCTGGCTGCCTCCTGCCCATGGCCTGCACCCTCGCCGTCGGGGGCCGGCGGCCCATCCACGATACCGTCTCGCCGGCCGCTGCCGGGCCGGGCCGTCAGACCGCCAGCACCAGCCGGAGCAGCTCCACCAGCACCCGGGCGGTAGCCCCCCAGACCGTGTCGGCCGGCAGCTCGAAGAACCACACGGGGAACGAGCCGTCGGGGCCGGACGGCGGCGCCAGGTGCGGGGGCGCCAGGTGCGGGGGGACGCCAGGTTCCGCCAGAGCCCACCGCTCCTCCCGGAAGGTCTCCGGCGCCGCCAGCTCGGCGAGCGCCACGTCGAAGCCGTGCTCCACCTCGTCCGGGTTGACGTGCAGCACCGGTCGCCCGGCCAGGAACCCGATCACCGGGGTGATGAGGGACCCCGACGACAACGTGGTGAGCATGTCGAGCCGCCCCACCAGCTCGACGCTGGCCGGATCGAGCCCGACCTCCTCCCACGCCTCGCGCCGGGCGGCAGCCTCGGGGGACTCACCCGGATCGATCCGGCCACCGGGGAACGACACCTCGCCGCGGTGCGAGCGGAGGTGAGCCGCCCGGCGGGTCAGCAGGACACGGGCCTCCCCCGCCTCCTCGAACATCGCCACCAGCACTGCCGATGCGGCGCCCGGGCTGGTGGAGCCGGCGGGCGGCGGGGCGGCGGCCGGACGCGGCGGGCGGTCGGCAACGCACCGGCGGACACGGTCGATCGTGATGCCCTCTCGGCGCTGCGGCGGCAGTCCCGCCCACGGCGCAGACGCTCCCGGATGGGCGCTGGCCGGGCGGGGGATGACCTGGCGACCCCCGCGATTGCCGGTGATCCGCTCGGCGTTCGGCCACTCGTCGCTCGGTTGCCCCATCGCCGCACCATACCGGGGGAGCAGCTCCCATGGCGGGGCGCGACCGGCGCTCACCGAGACCACGGCGGTAGCCTTGGCCCCAGGCAGGGAGCCGGAGGTGGGCATGACGACAGCACCGGGGGAACCGGCAGATCCCTGGGCCCCCGGACAGCCCGGGACAGGTTGGCCCGCTGCCGCACCGTCGTTCTTGGTTTCGACGTCGTTCGAATTCCCCGAATGGCAGGTGCAGCGAACGCTCGGGGCGGTGTTCGGGGTGGTGGTGCGGTCGCTCGGCGCCGGGCTACCTGACGCCGATCGAGGTCG
>JAJYAB010000316.1 GCA_021779775.1 Actinomycetes bacterium | reverse complement strand
CGCCGCCGGCCGGGTGCAGTGGGTGCTCTCGACGTGGAAGCCCGCCGATGCCGAGCGGCTCCGAGTGCTGTTCGCACGGTTCGCGGCGTCCAGCATCGAAGGCGAGACCCCCGACCTTCGGACGTTCCTGCGGTCCTGAGCGTCGGTCAAGGACGACCGTGAAGACGCAGCAGGAGCCGGAGTCGGCCCGGGCCCCGGAAGGGGATCAGCACCCGGGGGCCCTGGACGGCGTCCGTTCCGCCGAGGAAGGTGTACGCCTCCCCCGGGTTGTAGTCCACCGTGGGGGCGATCGCCTCGAGTGGGCCCTGGACCTCGAGGGACAGACGACCGTCCGCGAGACTGAGGGTGCCGTGAGCGATGGCCGTACGGATGTCCCGAAGGTGTGCATCCCCGTCAACGGCACCCAGTCCGTCCTCACCCGTGAGGGAGACCTCCAGGATGTGCGGAGCACCCGCACCCCGCAGCTCCACCTCGAGCTCCACGCCATCCCGACGTGGGCGGACGCGCACCATCGTGGTGAGCGAGACAGCATCCCGGCCACGCTTCGAGAACGCCATCTGGGCAGCGAACCGCCCCTCGAACTCCAGCGCATAGTCGCCGTCCGAGCGCAGCTCTTCCGGTTGAAGGGGTTGGTAGTAGTGACTCTCGACCTGCTCCCCCAACGAGACGGTCTCCCCCTCGAGACCCAGGTGGGTTGCTCTGAACGGTCCCAGGTTGAAGAAGCTTCGGCTCAAGCGCAGGCCCAGTGACAGTCCCCCACCGCTCACTGTGGCGAACGTCGGGTCGGCGCTGATGCCGGACGCCACACGGCCGAGCGAGGCCACGTCGGACGCAGCGTGGCAGACGACCCTCAGTCCCTCCTCCTGCCACACGGCCAGCTGCGAGGTCTCGTACACAAGCCAGCCTCGCGGGGGACGCGGCAGCTCACCGTGCGGCAGCGGACCGGCGAGCGCGGGGTCGATCAGGCACTGGCCGACAGCGTCCACGTCCGGTATCGGTGTCGACGCCTCCGCGCGCGCCGCCATGGCCGCACAGATCGGGCAGCCGGTGGCGATCGCCATACGCCGGTAGAGCAGCCCGTAGTGGCGCAGGTCGAACCCCGTGTGCTGGTCCTGCCGCCGCGACTGGATGGTCTCGACTCGATCCCGCTCGTCAACGAGCGCCACCGTGGCGTGCAGGTTCGTGTGCACCATGTCGGCGAGGTCGGGGCGGTCCAGCAGGCCGGACATGTCAAGCAGACAAGGCCCGGAGACATGCACGGCATAGTTGGGGCTGCGTTCGCTGAACAGGCCGTCCGGCTGGAGGTCGACCCCCTCGGCCAGCCACTCGTTGGCGCGGTCGAGGCATGCGGGCACGCGGAACAGGTGCCACAGCTGGACGAGCGCACAGCTGATCTCCCAGCGATGGTTGGGTGTGTGCACCCCCCCACCGACCAACGCGTCGACACAGCCTGTGACGATCTCCGAGGCGGCCCGGCTCACTGCTCCGAGCTCCTCGTGCGGATGGTGGGCCAGGACCCGGAGCATTCGGCAGAGCCCGTTCACGGTGAACGCCGAGTCGGGTGGGGAGACGAGGTTGTCGCCGGTGGTGAACAGGCCGTCCGGGCCCTGCTGGGACCGCAGCTGAGCCAGTGCCCGGAGGGCGGCGTCGATCAGGTCCGGCTGTCGGTCGGCCAGCCACCGGTACACCAAGGACTCGGTGAGGACCTGCAGCTCGCGGTGCGCGAGGTGCTCGTACGGCGCGGCCGGATCAACCCGCGGGCGGAGCAGCTCGAGCTGCACATCCAGATAGCCCATCGCCCTCAGTCCTTCAGTCCCGAGTTCATGTTCGCGTTCATGATCTGCGGGCTGAAGGCGATGAACAGGACGACCATGGGGACCAACGAGATGATCGACGCGCTGAGCAGGACCGACCAGTTGATGTTGTCCGCGCCGACGATCGACCGGAGGGCGACCTGGAGCGTGTAGTTCTTGGGGTCGTTCAGCACGATCAACGGCCAGATGTAGTCGTTCCAGCGCCAATGGAAGCTGAAGATCGCCAGGGTCGCAGCGATCGGCCGCGCCAGCGGGAACATGATCTGCCAGAAGATCTTGAACTCCCCCGCTCCGTCGATCCGAGCTGCCTCCGAGAGCTCCGCAGGCACTGTGGAGAAGTACTGGCGGAACATGAACGTCCCGGTGGCGGTCATGATGCTCGGCAGAATGATGCCGGCGAGGCTGTTGTACAGGCCCAGGCTGAGGATGACGCGGAACGTCGAGGGCATGATGACCTCGGTCGGCAGCATCGTGGTGATGAGGATGCCCACGAAGAACCATCGAAGCCACCAGTTGGTGAACTTGGCGAAGGCATAGCCCGTCGCTGCGCTGACGACGACGGTGAGAATCGTCGTGGCTACAGCCACGACGGTGGTGTTCAGCACGTACCGGGCGAAGTCGAACCGTTGCCACGCGTCCACGTAGCCACTGACCGTCCAGTGCTTCGGGAACAGCGTGAGCGGGTAGCTGAACAGCTCCGACCCGGGCTTGAACGAGCTGAGCAGGAACCACAGGGCGGGGAACATCCAGGCGAGCGCAAGCAGCCAGACGCTGCCCGTCACCACCGCCGTCACCCGTGACCGTGACGTCCGCCGACTCCTGCGGTTCGTGACCTGCTCCGAAGGGCCCCTGGATGTCCGGGCGATGAAGCTGCTCATCCGAGTTCCGTCCTGCGGTCGATCCTCACTTGGATCAGGGCGATGACGAGCAGCATGAGCATCAGGATGAAGGAGGCTGCCGATGCGTAGCCGACCTTGTTGAGCTCGAAACCCGTGTGGTAGATGTACTGCACCATGAGGTAGTTCGTGTTGCCGGGGCCACCTCCGTTGAGCGCCTGCACGAGGGCGAACTCCTTCATCGCTCCGATGGAGCTGAGAAGGACCACCATGAACGACGTGGGGCGCAACAGCGGCAGGGAGATGCTCCAGAACTGGCGCCACCCCGAGGCGCCATCGATCTCGGCCGCCTCGTAGTAGCTCCGCGGGATGTTGCGCAGCGCCGCCATGAACAGCAGCATGTTGAAGGCGAGGCTTCCCCAGACGGCGGCGACGACCACCGTCGCCAGGGAGAGGTTGGAGTCCGTCTGCCAGGACACGGGCGCGACGCCGACCTTCGAGAGCAGGAAGTTGACCACCCCGAAGCTCTCT